>JALWJU010000506.1 GCA_026997055.1 Paracoccaceae bacterium
AAGCCACCAATGTCGGCGTGCAGATCGGCTCCGGGCCGTTTGCCAGGGAGATCGTCTCCCGGGTGGTGGAGGCGGCCGAGGAACTGGAAGTGAAATACCTGATCAGCCCCGAATGCGGCCATGCCTACGGCGCGGTGCGCTGGGCGGGGCCGAACATGCTGGGCCGGCAGTTCAGCTTCGAGGTGGTGCATATCGTCGAGCTTCTGGACCGCCTGCGCCGCGAGGGCCGCATCCCGGCCGGGCGCAGGGACGGCCGCCGCATGACCCTGCACGATCCCTGCCAGATCATCCGCCGCGGCGGGCTGCTCCGGGAGCCGCGCCGCCTGATGGCCGATTCCTGCGCCGATTTCGTCGAGATGAGGGGCGCGGGCGTGACCAGTTTCTGCTGTGGCGGCGGCGGCGGGGTCTCGGCCAATCCGCGCGCCCACGAATTGCAGAACGCAGCCTTCAATTCCAAGCAGGCCCAGCTTGACGCAATCGAGGGTCTGGAAGCGGTGGTGGTGCCCTGCGCCAACTGCCGCTCTGTATTCGAAGACGGTCTGGACGCGCGAGAAATGGAGCTGGAAGTACTGGGCCTCTCCGAGCTTCTGGCGGCGACCCTGGAGGATGACGAAGCCGAGAATGCTTGAGTTTTGCGCTGCAAGCGGGCAGCATGTCCCTGCGTATCGTCACGCAACTGCCGGCGGTGAAGCATGAACGAACACTCAGGGACGGCGCAGGCGGGCGCGCGGACAGATCTGCGCCATGGGCCGAGGGACTTCGGCCCCTCTCTGGAGCGGGCCTCGATCCTGATCGTCGATGACGAGCCGGGGATGCGCAACTTCCTGCTGAAGGTCCTCGCCCCCCGCTGCAGGCAGGTCGAGGCCGCACCCGATTGCGCGGCGGCAGCGGCTTTGCTCGACAGGCACCATTTCGATATCGTCATCCTCGACAATGTCATGCCCGGCAAGAACGGGCTCGAATGGCTGCGTGAGCAGCGCGCGATCGGCTTCTTTGCCGATGCGATCCTGATCACCGCCTTCGCCGATCTGGAAACCGCCATCGAGGCCCTGCGCGCCGGCGCGGTGGACTTCGTGCTCAAGCCGTTTCGCTCCAACCAGATTCTCAATGCTGTCGCCCGCTCTCTGGACCGCCAGCAATTGCGGCGCGAGAACTTCCTGCTGCGCCACGAACTGGCGACCGACCAGGCGGCGGGGCGGACCGGCCTGGTGGGCTGCTCCATGCGCCTCGAGGATATCCGCGCCACCCTGAAGAAGGTTGCCCCCCTGCCCACCCCGGTACTGTTTACCGGCGATACCGGCACCGGCAAGGAAGTCGCGGCGCGCACCCTGCACACCATGTCGGACCGTGCCGACAGGCCCTTTGTCGCGGTCAATTGCGCCACCACCTCGCCCGATATCATCGCCGCCGAGCTGTTTGGCGATGTGAGCGGCCACGCCGAAGCCCCGGAGGGGCGGCGCGACGGGCTGCTGCTGCACGCTTCCGGCGCCACCATCTTTCTCGACGAAATCGCCGACCTGCCGCTGCCGGTGCAGGGGATGCTGCTCAGGGTGATCGAGGAGATGCGCCTGCGCCCTTTCGGCTCCGAGCGCGAAGTGCCACTGAACCTGCGCTTCATCTTCGCCACCAACAAGAACCTCGCCGCGGCGGTCGAGGCCGGCAGCTTCCGTGCCGATCTCTACCACCGCATCAATGTGCTCAATATCCACATGCCTCCCCTGAGCGAACATCCCGAAGACATCCCCGAGCTTGCCAGCCTGTTCATGTCGCAGATCTCCCACCAGCTGGGCAGGCCGCCCCTGGCACTGGGCGAAGACGTGCTTCTGAACCTCGCTGCCTATGACTGGCCCGGCAATGTACGCGAGCTGCGCAACCTGATCGAGCGCTCGCTGATCCTGGGCGAGTTTCCACCCGAATTCGCCGGCGGCGCCGCCGATTACTGCCCCGAAAACCCCGATACGCTGGCCTGCGTCGAGCGCCGCCACATCCTGCGCATCCTCGAAGCCTGCGGCGGAAACCGCGCCGAGGCCGCCCGCCGGCTGGGCGTGTCGCGCAAGACCATCGACCGCAAATGCGCGATGTGGAATGTCTGAGCCCGCACCGCCGCCAGAGGCCACGGACCGTGCGGCGAAGAGCGCCCGCCCGCCCTTTCTGAGCAGCGTACGCGCGCGCCTGCTGGCGATCGTGCTGGTGCCGATGCTGGTGGTGCTGCCGCTCTTCGTCGCCCTGCTCATGGCCAACTGGGCCGCGCGCTTCGACCGCCTGCTGATCGCCAAGGTCAATGGCGAGCTGACCATCGCCCACCAGTACATGTTCACCCTGCTGGACAAGCGCGCCGGCGAAGTCGAGGCGCTCGCCGCCTCGGCCGAGTTTCGCGACCGGCGCGCGCGCAGCGACGCCGCCGCGCTCGCCGCCTGGCTCGAAGCGCGCCGCGCCGCGCTCGGGCTCGACTTCCTCTACCTGACCGGCCCCGACGGCACGCAGGTCTCCGCTCCGCCCATGTCCGGCGTGCCCCGCCCGCGCCA
>JALWJU010000507.1 GCA_026997055.1 Paracoccaceae bacterium
CATGGCCGTAGGAATCCTGCAGGCCCTTGATTACCACTTGGCGCTGATCCTCGATCGAATCGACGACCACTGCGGCACGTTCGCCATCATCCTGGGCGATCAGGAGGATCACGCTGTTGGCATAGTCCACAAGCGGCTCCCGGTAGCCGAGTTCGGCGCCGAGATCGAGCAGGGGGACGAAGGTATTGCGGATGTTGACCACATGGGTGTCCGGACCGAAGGGCCGGATGTCATCCGGGCCCAGCGCCAGGGTTTCCTGGATGACGTTGAGGGGGACGACGAGGGTTTCACCAGCAACCCGTACGATCATGCCGTCGAGCACAGCCAGGGTGAGCGGCAGGGAAATGGAGAAGGTTGTGCCCTTTCCGGCAGTGGAGGCAATGCTGATCCGTCCGCCCAGGGCCTGGATGGCGCTGCGTACCACATCCATTCCGACTCCACGTCCAGAGAGGTTGGAGACCTCGCTGGCGGTGGAAAATCCGGGCAGGAACAGAAGGTTGTCGATATCACTGTCGCTCAGTTGCAGGTCCGGGTCGATCAGGCCCTTGTCGATGGCGATCTGGTGTACGCGCTCACGGTTGATTCCGGCGCCGTCATCGGAGACCTCGATCACCACGCGCCCGGAGCGGTGGGAGGCATTCAGGGTGATGATGCCTTCCGCGCTTTTGCCGGCGGCGAGGCGTTTTTCGGCGCTTTCCAGCCCGTGGTCCACTGCGTTGCGGATCATGTGGGTGAGGGGGTCGGCGAGGCGCTCGATCACGGTCTTGTCGATCTCGGTATTCTCGCCTTCGGTGATCAGGCGCACTTCCTTGCCCACCGCCGCCGAGGCTTCGCGCACGATGCGGGCCATGCGCTGGAACAGCGACTTGACCGGCTGGGCGCGGATCATCATCACGCTTTCCTGGATGTCCCGGGTAAGCTGCAGGAATTCGTCGAGCCCGGTGCGCACCGGGGAATTCGGCGGCAGGCCGGCTTCTTCGACGCTTTGCGACAGCATGGCCTGGTTGATGACGATTTCTCCGACCAGGTTGACCAGCCGGTCGATGCGGTCGAGGTCCACGCGGACAGTGGCGCGCGGGGTGGCTGCGGCGGGCTTCCTGGCGCTTGTGGATTTGGTGCCGGCGGATTTGGCTTGCGGCTTTTCGTTTTTGGGGGGCGCGGGTGCCTTTTCGGCCGGTTTGGTCGTGGCGGCCGGCGGCGTGTCCTGCGTGGGGGGAGCGGCTGGTGCGGGATCCTCCGCTGTGATGCCGGTTTCGGGCTTTCCGGGGGCGTCAGGGGAGGGGGCGGCGGTATCGGCCGGGTCGGGCTGGCTGTCGCCGCCGGCAGCGGCCTGCTCGGTGACGGTCAGTTCGCACAGGCCGTCAACGAAGTCGAAGGCTTCGCGCACTGCCGCTTCGCCCTCGCCGCTGACAAGGGTGAGTTCCCAGGACAGGAAGGCCTTTTCCGGGTCCAGTTCCTCGAGGGGGGGCAGCTTGTCTTCGACGCAGCGCACCGTGAGGTCGCCCAGATCGCGCACGGCGCGAAACAGGTACAGGGGTTCGTTGCCGCTGGCATAGAGGGCGGTTTCCGGGGTGAAGCGGATCCGCAGGACCGGCTCCTGTGGGGCGGCGGTCGTATCACCATCTGCCCCCTCGTCTCCGCCCAGAGGTGGCAGGCCGGGCAGGTCCGGCAGGCCGGGGGCGGCGTCCTCGCCCTCGCCGCCTAGGTCGAGCGACAGGGCGGCGGGCTGGAAGTCGATCTCTTCTTCGTCTTCGTCCTCGCCGATCAGGGCGTCCAGCTTTGCCAGCGTGTCGGCGTACTGGGCCGGGTCGTATTCCTCGCCGTCGCGGGCCTGGCGGACCAGGTCGCTCAGCTTGTCGCCGCAGACGAAGAACAGCTTGACCAGTTCGTGATCCGGGGCCAGGTCGCCGTTGCGCACCATGTCCATCACGGTTTCGAACTTGTGGGCGAAGGCGACCAGTTCGTCGAGGCCGAAGGCGCCGGCGCCGCCCTTGATCGAATGCACGGCGCGGAACATCACGTTCACGGTTTCGTCGTCGGCCTCGCCGGAATCCATCAGTTCCAGGCTGTCCTGGAGGCTTTCCAGCAATTCCTCGCATTCGATGAAGAACGAGGCGCGGATTTCTGCCATCGGGTCGGACATGAGCTTACCCCGTTACCATGTTGAGGGCCTTGACCAGCTTTTCCGGGTCGAAGGGCTTGACGATCCAGCCGGTGGCGCCGCCTTCGCGGGCGCGGGCCTTGAGCTCGGCGGCGCTTTCGGTGGACAGCACCAGGATCGGGATGGTGCGGGTCTCCTCGCGGGCGCGCACCGCTTCGATGAAGCCGAAGCCGTCCATGCGCGGCATGTTGATATCGGTGATGATCGCGTCGGGGCGGTCGATCTCCTCCAGCACTTCCAGCCCGTGCACGCCGTCCTCGGCCAGGTGGGTCTCGATCCCGGCGCCGGTGAGGGCGAGGCGCAGCATGTCGCGCATGGTGCGGCTGTCATCCACTGCCAATACCTGAATTCCCATT
>JALWJU010000508.1 GCA_026997055.1 Paracoccaceae bacterium
TGTCGGTATCGCCCGAAAAGTAGATCACATGGCCCTCGCCCTCGATCATGAAGCCGCTCTCCGCGCCCGCATAGACCGGCCCGTCGGCCCCATCCACGCTCGAAGAATGGCTGGCCGCGACCATCGTCACCGCCACATCGCCCAGCCTGACCGTGCCGCCCTTGTTGAAGCCGATGCCCTCGATCCCTTCCTTCTGCTGCCACCAGGAAACGAGGTCATAGATGCCCACCACCGGGATGCCCAGATCCCTTGCAATCGCCACCGCATCGCCCGAATGATCCCCGTGGCCGTGGCTGACGAGGATATGGGTCGCGCCGCCTGTCGCCTCCGCCCGGCGGGTTTCGTCAAACATCGGGTTGCCCTTCAGCCACGGGTCCACCAGCAGCACCTGACCGCCGATCTCGATGCGAAATCCCGAATGCCCCAGCCAGATGATTTTCATAGCTGCCTCCCTTGTTCCTTTACCTTGCCACTCTGGCCCCGCGGCGCTAAACGGACAAGCGAAAAGAGACGCGAGGAAGCCCATGTCGATCGACACAGAAACCGCCCGCAAGGTGGCCCACCTTGCCCGCATCCGGGTGGAGGAAGACCGCCTGCCGGCGCTGGCGCAGGAGTTT
The DNA here is from genome assembly GCA_026997055.1 of Paracoccaceae bacterium. GTDB lineage: Bacteria > Pseudomonadota > Alphaproteobacteria > Rhodobacterales > Rhodobacteraceae > JAAEUB01. The sequence goes on from JALWJU010000508.1 coordinate 618, forward strand.
TCGGCCATTCTCGGCTTCATCGAGGAGCTGAACGAAGTGGATGTGGAGGGGGTGGAGCCGATGGTTTCGGTCACGCCGATGCGTCTGAAGCGCCGCAAGGACGTGGTGACGGACGGCAACCAGCAGGAAGCGATCCTCGCCAACGCGCCGGATGCGCGCGAGGGCTTCTTTGCCGTGCCGAAGGTGGTGGAATGATGACCGACGGCCTCAACACCCTCACCATCCACGAGGCCCGCGACAAGCTGCGCGCGGGCGAGATCACCGCGACCGAGCTGACCGAGGCCTGCCTTTCGGCCATCGAGGCCGCCGGCGCGCTCAATGCCTTCGTCCACCCCACCCCCGAGATCGCCCGCGAACAGGCCAGGGCCGCCGATGAGCGCCTGCGGGCGGGCGAGGAGGCGCCGGCGCTGACCGGCATCCCGCTCGGCATCAAGGACCTCTTCTGCACCAAAGGCGTGCCCAGCCAGGCCGCTTCGGCGATCCTCGACGGCTTCCGCCCGGGCTACGAATCCACCGTTACGCAAAACCTGTGGGACGCCGGCGCGGTGATGCTCGGCAAGCTCAACATGGACGAATTCGCCATGGGCTCGTCCAACGAGACCTCCACCTACGGCCCTGCGGTCAATCCGTGGCGGCGCGCGGGCGACGATACCCCGCTCAGCCCCGGCGGCTCTTCCGGGGGCTCGGCCGCTGCCGTCGCCGCCGGGCTCTGCCTTGGCGCCACCGGCACCGATACCGGCGGCTCGATCCGCCAGCCCGCGGCCTTCACCGGCATCACCGGCATCAAGCCCACCTACGGGCGCTGCTCGCGCTGGGGGATCATCGCCTTTGCCTCCTCGCTCGACCAGGCCGGGCCGATGACCAGGGACGTGCGCGACGCCGCCATCATGCTCGGCGCCATGTGCGGGCCGGACGACAAGGACTCCACCTGCGCCGACCTGCCCGTGCCCGATTTCGAAGCCGCGCTGACCGGCGACATTCGCGGCAAAAAGATAGGTATTCCAAGGGAATACCGCCTCGACGGCATGCCCGAGGAGATCGAGAAGCTCTGGCAGAAGGGCGCCGAGATGCTGCGCGATGCGGGCGCCGAGATCGTCGATATCTCGCTGCCGCACACCAAATACGCCCTGCCGGCCTATTACGTCATCGCGCCCGCCGAGGCATCGTCGAACCTCGCCCGCTATGACGGCGTGCGCTACGGCCACCGGGCAAGGCTCGAGGCGGGCGAAGGCATCGTCGAGATGTACGAAAAGACCCGCGCCGAGGGCTTTGGCGACGAAGTCCAGCGCCGGGTCATGGTCGGCACCTATGTGCTTTCGGCGGGCTTCTATGATGCCTATTACAACCGCGCCCGCCGGGTGCGGGCCCTGATCAAGCGCGATTTCGAGCAGGTCTTCGCCGAAGGCGTGGAGGCGATCCTGACCCCGGCCACGCCCTCGGCGGCCTTCGGGATCGGCGAAATGGCCGATGCGGACCCGATCAGGATGTATCTCAACGACGTCTTCACCGTCACCGTGAACCTCGCCGGGCTGCCGGGCATCTCCCTGCCCGCCGGGCTTGACGCGCAGGGCCTGCCGCTGGGCCTGCAACTGATCGGCCGGCCGTGGGAGGAGGGTGATCTGCTGAATATCGCCCAGGCGCTCGAATCGCGCGCCGCCTTCGTGGCCAGGCCGGAGAAATGGTGGTAAACCCGGCACAGGGATGAAAACAGGGAAGAACGGGGGCAGAAATGCGCTATCTTGTTGGATTGGCAGGGCTTCTGGCACTGGCGGCCTGTGATCCCAGAGTGCCGGATTCGGCTGCCGGGGTGCGGGACCCGCTGCCCGCCGCCGCCCTCTCCACCGCGCCTGCGGTCCAATCGCAGCCGCTCTCGGCAGCCGAATCCGGCACTCTGGGA
>JALWJU010000509.1 GCA_026997055.1 Paracoccaceae bacterium
CTTGAGCAGGGCCGGGCCGCCGGCGGGGGCGGCGGGGAAGAATTTCTGCACGCTGTAGCCGTGCTCGAGCAGCGCCATGGCCTCGCTGGCGCTGGCGGCGCCGGGGATGAGCGGCAGGCCCTCGGCCTCGCAGGCATCGAGCAGGGCGGGCGTGGCGCCGGGCGAGACGCCGAAGCGCGCGCCGGCATCCACCGCGCGGGTCACGTCGTCGGGCGTGAGCAGGGTGCCGGCGCCGACCACGCCGCCTTCGACGCGGGCCATTTCGGCGACGGCATCGAGGGCGGCGTTGCTGCGCAGGGTGACTTCGAGCGCGGGCAGGCCGCCTGAGATGAGGGCCTCGGCCAGCGGGCGCGCGTCGGCCACGCGCTCGACCACCAGCACCGGGATCACCGGGGCGAGGCGGCAGAGGCGCTCGGTCTCCAGGCTGGCTTCCTGCGGGGTGATGGGCTGGCTCATGCGGGCGGCTCCGGCAGAATGGCGCTGGCGCCGGTCTCGGCGCTGCCGGCATGGGCGCGAAACAGGGCGAAAAGCTCGCGCCCGAGCCCGTGCGCCGGCGGGGCCTCGAAGGGTGCGGGGGGGCGCGCCTCAAAGCCCTCCGCCAGCACTTCGAGCGTGCCCGCCTCGGCATCGAGCCGCACCAGGTCGCCATCGCGCAGGCGCGCAAGCGGCCCCCCACGGGCGGCTTCGGGGCTGAGGTGGATCGCGGCCGGGATCTTGCCCGAGGCGCCGGACATGCGCCCGTCGGTCACCAGCGCCACCCTGAGCCCGCGCCCCTGCAGCACCGAGAGCACCGGGGTGAGCGCGTGCAGTTCGGGCATGCCGTTGGCATGCGGTCCCTGAAAGCGCACCACCACCACCACGTCGCCGGTGAATTCGCCGGCCCTGAAGGCGGCCCGGACCGCTTCCTGGCTGTCGAAGACGCGCGCCGGGGCCTCGACCAGCCGGTGCTCGGGGGCGACGGCGGAGACCTTCATCACCCCCCGGCCCAGATTGCCGCTGATCCGCACGAGCCCGCCGCTGGGCTGGAAGGGGTCGCTGGCCGGACGCAGGATGCGGTCGTTCAGCGCCTGGCGCGGGGCGGGCTGCCAGTGGAGGTTGTCGCCGCTGTCGCCGTTTTCGCCCGCCAGTTTCGGCTCCTGCGTATAGGCGGCAAGGCCCTTTCCGGCAACGGTCTCGACGTCTTCGTGCAGCAGGCCCGCCTCGAGCAGCTCGCCCACCAGCCAGCCCATGCCGCCGGCGGCGTGAAAGGCATTCACGTCGGCAAGGCCGTTGGGGTAAACCCTTGCAATCAGGGGGGTAATCTCGGAGATGTCTGCGAAATCCTCGAGCGTCAGCACGATCCCGGCGGCGCGCGCCATGGCCGGCAGGTGCAGCACGAGATTGGTCGAGCCGCCGGTGGCCATGAGCCCGACCATGCCGTTGACAAAGGCCTTTTCGCTCAGGATGCGGGCGACCGGCAGCGCCGTGCCCGCCAGCGCCGTCATGGCGATGGCGCGGCGCGTGGCCGCGCGGGTGAGGGCCGCGCGCAGGGGCGTGTCCGGGTTCACGAAGGAGGCGCCGGGCAGGTGCAGGCCCATGATCTCCATCAGCATCTGGTTCGAGTTGGCGGTGCCGTAGAAGGTGCAGGTGCCGGGGCCGTGATAGGCGGCCATTTCGGCGGCCATAAGTTCGGCGCGGCCGATCTCGCCGGCGGCATAGGCCTGGCGGATGCGGGCCTTTTCGTCGTTGGGAAGCCCCGAGGTCATCGGCCCCGCCGGCACGAACACCGCCGGGATATGTCCGAACGTCGCCGCCGCGATCACCAGCCCCGGCACGATCTTGTCGCAGATGCCCAGATAGAGCGCGGCGTCAAAGGTATTGTGGCTGAGCGCGACGGAGGCGGCGAGCGCGATCGCCTCGCGCGAAAACAGGCTGAGCTCCATGCCGTCCGTGCCCTGGGTCACGCCATCGCACATGGCCGGCACGCCGCCTGCGACCTGGGCGGTGGCGCCGCTCTCGCGGGCGGTCTGGCGGATCAGTTCCGGATAGGTCTCGTAGGGGCGGTGGGCGCTGAGCATGTCGTTATAGGCGGTGACGATGCCCAGATTGGGCGCGCGGCCTTCGGCGAGGCGCTGCTGGTCCTCCCCGGCGCCGGCATAGGCATGGGCCTGGTTCGAGCAGGCGAGATGGGCGCGCGCCGGACCCTCCTCGGCGGCCCGCGCCACGCGCGCGAGATAGGCCCGGCGCGTGGGCGCGGAGCGGGCGATGATGCGCTCGGTGATCCTGGCAAGGGCCGGGTTCAGGGCTGGGGTCGGGGCCATGGCTTTCTTCTTCGGTTCGCGGGCGACGGCGTGGGCCTAGCACGGATCGTTAGCGCTAACAAGCCGCTTGCCCCCTTTGCACCATTGCGCCCTGCACCCTGTGCGGCGCGGTGGGCAGGCGTATTGTTTCCGCCGGGGACAAGATAGCGCATTTTTCGAGAAATTGGAGCGGATTTCACAATTCCGCCAGAATTGGCTGGCAAAGTG
>JALWJU010000510.1 GCA_026997055.1 Paracoccaceae bacterium
GCTGACGCCAGGGCAAAATCCCTCAAAGTCCGGTCTGCGCGCCGATATCCAGCGAAACGTGGTCTTCGGCCACCCCGGTATAGCCCAGTTTGTCGCGCATGGTCACCACATCACCCATGACGATCAGCGCCGGGCCCTTGAGGTCGGCCGCCCGCGCTTTGCTCTCGATCGTCTCAAGAGTTGCCGATATCACCCTCTGGTTCTGCCGCGAGCCATTGTCGATCACCGCCACCGGCAGGTCCGGGCGTACGCCCTGCTCAAGCGCGGCGGCGGTGATCTGGCCGAGGCTGCCCAACCCCATATAGACCACCACCGTCTGCCCGGGCCGGGCCAGCCGGGTCCAGTCATGGGCCAGTACGCCCCCGGCGCCGTGAGCGGTGACAAAGACCACCGATTGCGCGTGGTCGCGGTGGGTGAGCGGGATGCCGGCGCAGGCGCCGCAGCCGGCGGCGGCGGTGATGCCGGGGATCACCTGCACCGGGATGCCGGCGCGGGCCACGTCCTCGAGTTCCTCGCCGCCGCGCCCGAAGATGAACGGATCGCCCCCCTTGAGCCGCAGCACCCGGTTGCCCTCCTTGGCCAGCCGGATCATCAGCGCGGTGATCTCGTCCTGCTTGAGCGCGTGGTGGCCGGGGCGTTTGCCGACATTGATCCGGCGCGCGTCGCGGCGCGAAAGCTCGAGGATGCCGGGGCCCACCAGCCGGTCATAGAGCACCACGTCGGCATGCTGCATCAGTCTCAGCGCCTTGAAGGTCAAAAGGTCCGGGTCCCCCGGCCCGGCGCCGACCAGCCAGACCTCGCCGGTGACGGGGCCTGCGGTCTCCAGATCCGCTTCGATCTGCGCCACCGCATCGGCCTCGCGCCCGGCGAGGAAGGCATCGCCCGCGCGCCCCTCGATCATGTCTTCCCAGAAGCGCCTGCGCCCGCGACCGTCGCTGATCCGTTCGGCGATCTTCTGGCGGAATCGCGCGGCAAAGCTTGCCAGCCGCCCGTAGCCGTCGGGCAGCATGGCCTCGATCCGGGCGCGCAGGTTGCGGGCGATCACCGGGGCCGCGCCGCCGGTGGAAATGGCGATGGTGATCGGGTCGCGCTCCACCACGCTCGGGGTGATGAAATCGCAATAGCGGCGCACATCGGCCACGTTGACGAGCGCCCCGGCGGCGCGCCCGGCCTCGGCCAGAAGCTGGTCGCGCTCGGGCTCCTCGCTGGCGCCATAGGCTATGAAACAGCCCTCGAAATCCGCCGCTTCCGGCACCCGGGCATGATGGGTCAGGTTCTCGTGGCCAAAGAGCGCGCGGACCTCCTCGCCCGGCTCCGGGTCGAACAGCTCGACCAGCGCGCCCGCGGCAAGGGCGCGCTCGGCCCGGCGCGCGGCGACGGTCTCGCCTCCGTCCACGATCACGCGCTTGCCCTTGATGTCGAGAAACAGCGGCAGGTAATCCATCACGCCTGCTCCCCGCTCTGCGCCCTGGCCCAGGCGAGCATCTCGCCGGCGATGGCGCTGGCCGTGTCGGCATCCATCTCCACCTGGGTGATCCGCTTGCCCTCGCGCAGCACTAGGCGCAGCATCTTCATGCCGCTTTCATAGGTGTATTCGCGCAGTTCGGCCTTGCGCGAATAGGGCAGGGCAAAGGCGGCCAGGTCGCGCAGGCCCTCAGTCATATTTCAGCCCGCGGGTAAACGCGGCCTCCAGCAGCCATTCCCACTTGCGCGGGGTGTCCTTGTAATCTGGCTTGATGTCGAATTGCAGGTGCATGATCCCGCTTTCGCCCGCATGGGCGACCAGCTTTTCCAGTTCGGCAAAGGAAGTCACTTCCGGGTGGCCGATGATCAGATCGCTCAGGAGAGCATGATGGGCCTGGGTCGTTTCTTCAGCCATGTCAGGTTCCTTTCACACGGTTGCTGAACCGCACGCGATACATCACGCGCGGCGATTTTTCCACCTTTCCGGCGTCAAAGCCGGTGCGGTCATGGAGCACATTGTTGCACAGCACGCCCTGCCCGGCTCCGAACCTTACCGAGATGGTCAGCGGATCGGGGCCTTCAAGGGTGTGCCGGAGAAAAGCCACCGCCTCGCGGGTCAGCGGATCGTCGCGCCATTCGATGCTACGGGTGCGGGCGGTGTAGCGCATCTGCAGCGCGCCGGTCTCCGGGTCGCTATAAAAGACCGGGCCGACCGAGGCCGGGCGCAGGGTGCCGTCCGGCTCGCGGTTTTCGGGGATGGTCATGGCCTCGGGGTGCATCAGCGCTTCTATATAGGCGGGGTTTTCGTCCATCAGCCGGATGAAGGCGATGCTGTGGTCTAGCAGGTGGTTTTCGCCTCCGTCCTCGGCCGGCCGGGCGCAATGCAGCACCATGGCGCTGATCCGCTCCTCGGGGGCATTGTAATAACCATCCGTATGCCAGCCCATCTTGCGCTTGCTGTATGGGATATAGCCGCGCTGGCTCGGCGCATCTGTTTCCGTGAGGGCGACAATCCCCTGCTCTCCGGCACTTCTGTGCTTTT
>JALWJU010000511.1 GCA_026997055.1 Paracoccaceae bacterium
ACCGGCGCTTCCAGCTCAATGGCACCATGCCCTACCGCGCCAGCATGCACGACCGCATGGCCGGGATGCAGGGCAATTACCCGGTGGTCAACGGCACCATCTCGCCCTATCTCGAGGTCACGCGCGAGGCGATCCGCCTGCGCCTGCTCAACGGCTCCAACGGCTCGATCTACCACCTCGCCTTTTCCGACCTGCGCGCCTTTCATGTGATCGCCTCCGATGGCGGCCTGCTGGCGGCGCCGGTGACGATGAAGCGCCTGACCCTGGCCCCGGGCGAGCGGGCCGAGATCGTGGTGCGCCTGAAGGCGGGCGAGCCGGTGAGCCTGCACGCCCTGGCCCCCGCGGCGGGCGGCGGCAACCGGGGCGGCGGCATGATGGGCGGCATGATGGGCGGCGGCGGCATGATGAACGAGATGAGCGTGCAAAGCCCCGAATTCGCCCTCATGGAGCTGCGCCCGGCGGCCACGCTCGAGCCCAGCCCGCCGCTGCCCGCACGCCTTGCCGACCTGCCCGCTCCCGACCCGGCCGGCGCCACCGGCAGGCGCCAGTTCCTGCTCGAAATGGGCATGGGACCGCGAATGATGGCCGGCGGCGGCTTCACCATCAATGGCGAGACCATGGACATGAACCGGATCGACCATGTGGTGAAGATGGGCGAGAGCGAAATCTGGGAGATCGGCAATCCCGGCCCCATGGCGCACCCCTTCCATGTGCACAATACCCAGTTCCGCATCCTCAGCCGCAACGGCCGCGCGCCCGCGCCGCACGAGGCCGGGCGCAAGGATACGGTGCTGGTGGCGCCCGGCGAGCGGGTGGAGATACTGGTGCGGTTTGACCGTTATGCCGACCCGGACGCGCCCTACATGTATCACTGCCATATCCTCGAACACGAGGATGCGGGGATGATGGGCCAGTTCACCGTGGTCTGACGCCCGCCGCCGCTCCCGGTTCCGCGAAGCCGCCCCTGCCGGGGCAAATTCCGCCTGTGACGCGCAAATCGTCACCCCCGTCGCTTTTCGCCTTTGTAAATCCCGGCCCGCGCAGTACACAGCGCCCCAGTGATGCCCCAGTGATACGGCCCAGGGAGATGCGCCATGAACGATTCAGTCCGGGATCCCGGTTTCTTCGCCGAACCCCTCGCCAGTCGCGACCCCGAAATCGCCGCCGCGATCCGGGGCGAACTGGCCCGCCAGCGCGACGAGATCGAGCTGATCGCCTCCGAAAACATCGTCTCGGCGGCGGTGATGGAGGCGCAGGGCTCGGTGATGACCAACAAATACGCCGAAGGCTATCCGGGCCGGCGCTATTACGGCGGCTGCCAGTGGGTGGATGTGAGCGAACAGCTGGCGATCGACCGGGCAAAGCAGCTCTTTGGCTGCGAATACGCCAATGTCCAGCCCCATTCGGGCTCGCAGGCCAACCAGGGCGCCTTCATGGCCATGATCAGGCCGGGCGATACTATCCTGGGCATGAATCTCGCCTCCGGCGGTCACCTCACCCACGGCGCGGCGCCGAACCAGTCCGGCAAATGGTTCAACGCGGTGCAATACGGCGTGCGCAAGCAGGACAGCCTGATCGACTACGACCAGGTGGCCGAGCTTGCCCGCGCCCACAAGCCGGCGCTGATCATCGCCGGCGGCTCGGCGATTCCGCGCCAGATCGACTTCGCGCGCTTCCGCGAGATCGCCGACGAGGTGGGCGCCTGGCTGATGGTGGACATGGCCCATTTCGCGGGCCTGGTGGCGGCGGGCGAGCACCCCGACCCGTTTCCGCACGCCCATGTGGTCACCACCACCACCCACAAGACCCTGCGCGGCCCGCGCGGCGGCATGATCCTGACCAATGACGAGGCGCTGGCGAAAAAGATCAATTCGGCCATCTTCCCGGGGCTTCAGGGCGGCCCGCTCGAGCATGTCATCGCCGCCAAGGCGGTCGCTTTCGGCGAGGCGCTCAGGCCCGAATTCAAGAGCTATATCAAGGCCGTGCGCGCCAATGCGGTGGCGCTGGCCGACCAGCTGATCAAGGGCGGGCTGGATATCGTCACCGGCGGCACCGACACCCATGTGCTGCTGGTGGACCTGCGCCCCAAGGGCGTCAAGGGCAACGCCACCGAAAAGGCGCTGGGGCGCGCCAACATCACCTGCAACAAGAACGGCATTCCGTTCGACCCGGAAAAGCCCACCGTGACCTCCGGCATCCGCCTCGGCACGCCGGCGGGCACCACGCGCGGCTTCGGCGAGGCGGAGTTTCGCGCCATTGCCGACATGATCGTCGAGGTGGTGGACGGGCTTGCGGCCAATGGCGAAGAGGGCAATGGCGCGGTGGAAGAGAGCGTCAAGGCCCGTGTCGCCGAACTCTGCGCGCGCTTTCCGCTCTACGAGGGGCTGTAGGCCGGCCCTTTCATCTTGGCGCAAATACTCCCGCCGGAGGCGCGATTTTCGCACGAAAATCGTTTCCGCGCGATATCGGCGCGCCGGGCAGTCTTCGTGCGCCTTCCACCCGG
>JALWJU010000512.1 GCA_026997055.1 Paracoccaceae bacterium
CTACACCGCCGCCATGCAGACCGCCGACTTCGGCAGCACCGTGTCCTCGGTCGATGTCCGCGTCTTCCAGATCGGCGCGCTGGGCCGCGGCGTGCCGCTTGCCGCCACCCTCACCGTTACGGAGACCACGCCATGACCACCGCCAGCCTCGCTCTGCCGCTGCTTTCTGCCGCGCAGGCCCAAAAGCATGTCACCGTCAACGAGGCACTCGCGCGCCTCGACGGACTGGTGCAGCTGTCGGTGATTGACCGGGATCTGACATCGCCGCCAGCGAGCCCCGCCGACGGGGAGCGCTACATCGTCGCGGCGGGTGCCACCGGGGCATGGGCCGGATGGGACAGCGACGTGGTGCTGTTCTCCGGCGGGGCCTGGTTGCGGCTGGCACCGCAGGAGGGCTGGCGGGTCTGGGTCGAGGATGAAAACGTTCTGGTGGTGCGCATGGGTGGGGCTTGGCTCACGTTTGATGCGGCAATGAACCTGCTGGTGCACGGCCCGGCCGTCGAGGTGGCGCGTTCCCCCAACGGCGCGTCAATCGAGCTTCATGTCGAAGAAGAACTGCTCTCGGGCCTTACTGGGGCCTCCGCCACCTCGACCATCACCATTCCCAACCGAGCGATTGTGCTGGCGGTTTCAACACGAACTGTTGCAGCGGTCCTCGGCGCGACGTCCTACGATTGCGGCATTGCCGGCGAGCCGGCCAAGTTCGGCGGCTCACTCGGCATTGCGACAGGCAGTACCAATGTCGGAGTGATTGGCCCACAGGCCTTTTATGCGCCGACACCGATCGTGCTGACCGCGAATGGCGGCAGTTTCACAGGCGGGGATGTCCGTATCGCCATCCAGTATCTGCTGCCGACCGCGCCGGCGGCCTGATCTCCAACCACCACAAGGGAACAACCATGACCCCACCGCACACCGATGCGGGATTCGTCCGCATGCCCGAGGAAGACTTCGAAGCCATCCTCGCCCGCGCCGCCGAAAAGGGTGCCCGCAAGGCACTCGCCGATGTCGGTCTCGAGGGGCCCGAGGCGGCCATCGATATTCGCGACCTGCGCACGCTTCTGGCCTCCTTGCGGATGGCCAGACGTACCGCATGGCAGACCATCGTGCGGCTCATCACCACCGGCCTGCTGCTGGCTTTGATCGCGGGGGTGGCGGTGAAGTTGAGGGTGTTCGGGTGATCCTGGACACGGGGGTCGCGCCTGACTGTCCCTTACGGCCATCCAGCGCTATGATCGCGGGATGAACGACGCCGACGAAAAACGCATCGCAGCCAGGCTGGCCAAAACCCTGGCCATGCTGTGCGTACGCAATACGGCACTCGAAGACCTGCATGCCGGCATCACGCCAGTTAGCAGGACCGGGGATTATTCGGATGTCATCGTGATCGATGTCGAAGGCCGGGAAATTCCCTGGACCGAGGTCTCGCATGTTGACGACGAGGCCATGCGTGCGCTGATGCGCCAGATCGTCAATCGGTTGTACACCTTCCACCTGATGGCTGATGATCCAGCGCTGCGGAAAACGATCGACCGGTGGGTTGCGGCCGCGGGCGCCTGGGATGCCCCTGAAATCGATCAGGGGCTCCTGGGAAAGGTCGTATTGAATGACGGGTGAGCGGGGGCAGGCTTCAATCCGCATCTCGTAACACGAATTCCAGCGGTGCGGGGATGTATCCTAACGCCTTGACCTTGTCGCCGAAGCGCGCCGTTCTTTGGACGGGATTCGGGCCTTTCCGGCACACGCGGGATACCGAACACAGCCGAGGAAGGGACCGTATCGCCCTTTGCGTTCGACCAGCCAGCCATCTTCGCATTCAGGGCAGGACGGATAGCCGGCGCCGCAACTGCACCGAGCTTCGGTGGCGCCATCCGTGCGGTGCGGCAGCGCGGTTTCACAAGATGGGCAAGCAGGCAGAAGGTTTCCGCAGTGCTGAACATGCTCGCAGTGATACCAGATGCGGCCGTCCTTCCCTGTCACCCCCAGCAGCCGCCCGCCACACTCGCCGCAAACATGGGCTTCCGACTCCGCGCCTTGTGGCGCGGTAATGCCGTAGTCGGGGTCTTTTTTCAGCTCGGTGACAAAGGATGACGGCCGTGCGTTGGATGCGAGGATCGTCAGGGTGTGACGGGCCCGCGTCATGGCAACATACATGACGCGCCGTTCTTCGGCGTTCTGGAAAGCTTCTTCTTCGGGCGAGACCAGGGAAAGGAGAGGGTCGTCGACGATCTCCGAGGGGAATCCGGTCCGTCCACTGTCCGCGTTCAGGAGGATCACATGATCGGCTTCCAGACCTTTCGAGGCATGGATGGTCTTGAAACTTATCCGCAGTCGCGGGAAACGGCGCTTCAGCCTGCGCATGTCAGGTTCAAGGAAACGATACCGGCCGAGGAGCAACACGCTTGCAGATGTTGCGCCTTCCACCAGCCTGCCGTCGATTGCAGCGAGCGCCTCGGATAGTTTTTGTTCGCTCTCGCCCTTCGATACAGACACGATCC
>JALWJU010000513.1 GCA_026997055.1 Paracoccaceae bacterium
CCCATGCGCGGTGGCTCTGGCATGGGCAAATCGGGCAAAATTTGGGTGCCCGGCCTGCGGGCAGGCTGGCAGGGCATGCCCCGGGCGGCCTGGCCTCAGCCCTCCCGGTCCGCGTCAAACACGATCACGTTGCGCCGGGCCTGGCCCGCGCGGGTATCGGCAATCGCCTCGTTGATCTCCTCGAGCCGCCAGCGCCCGCTTACCAGCTCGTCGAGCTTCAGCCGCCCCTGCCGGTAGAGCTCGACCATCCACGGGATATCGCGTGAGATCACCGCGTCCCCCATCAGCGTGCCCTGAAGCCCCTGGCCCAGCGCCGAGAGGATCACCGGCTCATAGCTCGCGCGCTGGCCGGAATGGGGCATGCCCACCATGATCACCTGCCCGCCACGCGCCAGGTAGCGCGGCGCGCTGTCGTAAGCGGCGCTGGCGCCGACGGTGACGAATACCGCATCGGCCCCGTGGCCGCTGGTGATCCGGCGCACCGCCTTCCACGGGGCCGGCTCGCTGGCCAGAAGGGTGTGGGTCGCGCCGAACTCCCTTGCCGCCGCCAGCTTGTCCTCGGTCATGTCGATGGCGATGATGCGCGCCGCACCGGCGATGCGCGCGCCCTGGATGGCGTTGAGCCCCACCCCTCCGGCGCCGATCACCAGCGCGTTCTGGCCGGGGCGCAGGCGGGCGGTATTGACCACCGCGCCGATCCCGGTAGTGACCCCGCAGGCGAGCAGGCAGGCGGCCTCCATCGGCAGGTCTTCGGGGATGCGCACCACCTGCGAATGGTGCACCACCGCGCGTTCGGCGAAGGCGCCGCAATTGAGCCCCTGTTGCAGCGGCTCGCCACCGGGCAGCGACAGCGGGGCCAGAGGCGCGGGCTCGGTGCAATAGACCGGCGCGCCGGTACTGCAGGGCTGGCAGGTGCCGCAGGAGCGGATCATGGTGACCACCACCGGATCGCCCGGGCTCAGGCCGCGCACGCCTTCGCCCAGCGCGCTGATGCGCCCGGCGGCCTCGTGGCCGAATACCGCCGGCAGCGGGCCGCCCCAGGCGCCCTCGGCATAGGAGACATCGCTCATGCAGATCGCCACCGCGTCGATGCTCACCTCCACCTCGCCGGGGCCGGGGGCGGCAAGCTCGACCTCTTCGATCGCGAGCGGTTCGTTGAAGGCGTGGCAGATGGCGGCCTTGATCCGGGGCATGGGTTCTCCTCTCCTTTGTCCCAGAGTGGCGCGTGGCCGCGCGCCGGGCAAGCGGGACGCTACGTTTCGCCCCGTGTGGCGGCGAGAAAGAAGGGCAGCGAGGCGAGGCTCAGCAGGAAGGAGATGAGAAACGGCGCGCCGGGCAGGTAGATCGGTGCCTGCGGGCCGCTGAAGAAGGCAAACACGCTGGTCAGTCCCAGAGGGGCGAGGATGGTGGCGATGGCATTGAGGCTGGCCATGACCCCCTGCAACTCGCCCTGGGCGTCATCGGGCGCGCGGCGCGAAAGGATCCCCTGCAGCGCCGGGTCCTCGATACCGCCCAGGGCGCTGATGGGCGTGACCGCCAGCACCAGCCAGCCGATGCCCACCAGCCCGAGAAACAGGAAGCTGAACAGGCGCAGAGAGAGGCCCAGAAGCACCGTCCCCCGCTCTCCCATCCGGCGCAGGATCGGGCGCACCAGCAGCCCCTGGGTGAGCGCCATGGAGATGCCGTATATGCCCAGCGACAGGCCGATCATGCCCGGCCCCCAGCCGAAGCGCTCGGCGCCGAAATAGGGCCAGATTGCCGGATAGACCACCGAAGAGAGAAAGGCGAGGAAGGCGAAGATCAGCAAAGGTCCCGCCCCGGGCAGCGAAGAGATCGCCCTGAGTGCCCCCAGCGGATTGGCCCGGCGCCAGCGGAAGGGGCGGCGGGTGGCGTCGGTCACGCTTTCGGGCAGGACGAAATAGCCGAAAGCGAGATTGAGCCCCGCCAGCGCCGCCGCGGCGAAGAACGGCGCGCGGATGCCCAGCTCGCCCAGCAGGCCGCCCGCCAGCGGCCCCAGCACGAAGCCGATGCCGAAGGCGGCGCCGAACAGGCCGAAATTCGCGGCCTTGTCCTCGGCGGCGGATATGTCGGCGATATAGGCCATGGCGGTGGACTGGGTGGCGGCGGCGATCCCGGCAATCAGCCGCGCCGCCAGCAGCAGCCAGATGGAGCCGGTCAGCCCCATCGCCAGATAGACCGCGCCCATTGCCGCCAGCGACGAGAGCAGCACCGGGCGCCGCCCCCAGCGGTCGGAGACACTGCCAAGGGTGGGGCCGAACAGGAACTGCATGGCGGCGAATGCGGTGGTGAGCACCCCGCCCCAGAGCGCGGCGCCGGCGAGACCGGTGCCGGTGAGTTCGCGGATCAGCTCGGGCAGGACCGGAATCATCAGGCCGATGCCGATCGCGTCGATCAGCAGGGTCAGGAAGATGAACAGCAGGGGGAGATTCCTGGACATGCACGCCTCGATTCCGGCGGAATATGACGCCGCCCGGGATATGCGGCAAGGGATTTCGCCCCTGCTCTCGCCAAGACGCTCCGGGAGAGACCGGGGAGCCGCGAAAATCGCCGGCCGGCCGCCGGGGCCGCATTTTCCGTGACCCGCCACAGCGCGGGCGGGGCTTTCGGAGCCGTTCCCGTGGGTCCGACCGCCCGGCTGGCCGGCTATATGTCTTCGGGGGCCGGGATCCCGCTTGCAGCCATGATCTTCCGGGCCGTCCCTCGGGCATCCGGCAGGTATTTCAGCAGGTACTTGTCGCCGCGGCGGGTCACTACCTGGGCTGCGGAAAAGAGCGCGTTTACCGTCTTTATCTCTGCGAGGGGGATGTCCCGTTCGCCGGGGCCGATCAGCCTCCGGTCGGTCAGGGTCCACACCATGGCCAGCTGTTCGCTCGCCGCATAGAAGCCGCGTATGGCAATGGCGATGAAGGAGCCCGCCACCCCGGTCCATGGATAGGGGTTGTCAATGGCCATCAGCACCGCTGACATGAGCACCGCGCCGAGCAGAGCCAGGATCACATGCTCGCGGATATAGGTGCCGCGATCGGCCCGAAAGCGCGCCAGCACCCTTTCGCCCTCTTGCAGGCTGACCTCAGACATACATCCCTTCCCGTCCTGTATTCGCTCTCGGATTGCGTGCCAGCAGGTCCATCGCCGCCATGCGCACGGCCACGCCCATCTCCACCTGCTCCTGGATCACCGAGCGGTTGATGTCGTCGGCAATGGTCCCGTCGATCTCCACGCCCCGGTTCATCGGCCCCGGATGCATGACGATCGCATCTTCGCGCGCATGGGCGAGTTTTTCGGCATCGAGCCCCCAGCGGTGGTAATATTCGCGCTCCGAGGGGATGAAGCCGCCATCCATCCGTTCCTTCTGCAGGCGCAGCATCATCACCACGTCGGCGCCTTCGAGCCCCGCGCGCATGTCATGGGTGACCTCGACCCCGAGCGCGCCCACCTCGGCGGGCATCAGGGTGGGCGGGCCGACCAGGCGTACGCGGTTCTCCATCTTGCCCAGGAGCAGGATATTGGAGCGCGCCACCCGGCTGTGGGCGATGTCGCCGCAAATGGCGATGGTCAGCCGGTGCAGCCGGCCCTTCTCGCGCCGGATCGTCAGCGCATCCAGAAGCGCCTGGGTCGGGTGCTCGTGGCGCCCGTCGCCGGCATTGAGCACGGCGCAGTTTACCTTCTCGGCCAGCAGGTTCACCGCGCCGCTATGGGGGTGACGCACCACCAGCAGGTCCGGGTGCATGGCATTGAGCGTGAGCGCGGTGTCGATCAGCGTCTCGCCCTTCCTGATCGAGCTTGCCTGCATGGCCATGTTCATCACATCCGCCCCGAGCCGCTTGCCGGCGATCTCGAAGCTCGCCTGGGTGCGGGTCGAATTCTCGAAGAACATGTTGACCTGCGTAAGCCCCTTGAGCCGGTCCGAGCGCTTGTCGGGCGCGCGGTTGAGCGCCACATAGCGCTCGGCAAGATCGAGAACGGTGGTGATCTCGGCGGGGCTCAGAGGCTCGATGCCCAGAAGGTGACGGTGACGAAACGACATGATCCCCCCGATACGGCTCGCCCGCTTATAGACGCGCGCCCCATTGCCGACAAGCGCTTGTGAGGCGCGCCTGTGCATCGTAGCCTTGGCCATGGATTCGCCTCAGGCATATCACGAATACCATGCGGCGCTGGCCGCCCTGCGCTGGCAGCTGGAAATGGGCGCGAGCGAAGCGATCGGCGATGTGCCCGTCAGCCGCTTCGACCTGCCCGAGAAGTCCCCCGCCAGCCGTCCGCGTCGCCGCGCCGCGCCCCC
The DNA here is from genome assembly GCA_026997055.1 of Paracoccaceae bacterium. Taxonomy (GTDB): domain Bacteria; phylum Pseudomonadota; class Alphaproteobacteria; order Rhodobacterales; family Rhodobacteraceae; genus JAAEUB01. The sequence continues at coordinate 4,304 of JALWJU010000513.1, forward strand.
GCCTGCTGTGTCACCGACAGCCGCGCCCGCAGCCGCCACGCCTGACCCGGTGACGCTCGCCCGCCAGGCCGCCGCTGCGGCCGCCGACCTGCCGGCGCTCGAGGCCGCCATCGCCGCCTTCGAGCATTGCGAGCTCAAGCGCGGCGCCCGCAACACGGTCTTTGCCGACGGCCACCCCTCGGCCCGCGTCATGGTGATCGGCGAGGCCCCGGGGCGCGACGAAGACCGCCTCGGCCGTCCCTTCGTCGGCCGCGCCGGCCAGCTGCTCGACCGGATGCTGGCGGCCATCCACCTCGACCGCACCGCCGAAGGCGCAAACGGCGTCTATATCACCAACGTGCTGCCCTGGCGCCCGCCGCAGAACCGCGAGCCGACACCCGAGGAAATGGCCATGCTCACCCCCTTCCTCGAGCGCCATGTCGAGCTTGCCGCCCCTGACCTGCTGATCCTCATGGGCAATACCCCCTGCCAGGCCCTGCTCGGCCGGCGCGGCATCACCCGGATGCGGGGCAAGTGGGATCAGGCGATGAACCTGCCGGTCATGCCGATGTTCCACCCCGCCTACCTGCTGCGCAATCCGGCTGCCAAGCGCGAGGCCTGGGCCGACCTGCTGGAAATACAGGACCGCCTGCGCCATCTCGCCCCTGACGGCCGCCCCGCTCCGCAAAGGGGCTGAACGAAAAGGCGACCGGATATACCCGGCACGCCTCCAGGCGCAGCGATCCGGGGCTGCTTCAGAAGCATCTTTGCGGCGGGGAGCGATTTTTCGCGGGAAAATCGGAGCGGATAGCGGGATCGGACGATCTCGCGGAGATCGCTGCAGCATCCCGCCGTTCGCATGTACTTCCCCCCCGCGCCCGGCTCTGCCATACTGCGCCAAACGACAACGAGCCAGAGCAGCCGCCCATGAACGACCTTCTCGACCAGGCCACAGACAGCACCGGCTATGACGCTTCCTCGATCCAGGTGCTCGAGGACATGGAGCATGTGCGCCTGCGCCCGGGCATGTATATCGGCGGCACCGATGCGCGCGCGCTGCATCACATGGTGGCCGAGATCATCGACAATGCCATGGACGAAGCGGTGGCCGGCCACGCCAACCGGATCGAGGTGGAGCTGCACGCGGATTACTCGATCACCATCCGCGACAATGGCCGCGGCATCCCGATCGACCCGCACCCGAAGGATCCGAGCAAGTCGGCGCTCGAGATCATCTTCTGCACCCTCAATGCCGGGGGCAAGTTCTCGGGCGAGAATTACGCCACGTCCGGCGGGCTCAATGGCGTCGGCTCCTCGGTGGTCAATGCGCTCTCGGACCATCTGCGCGTGGAGGTCGCCCGCAACCGCGCGCTTTACGCCATGGAGTTTTCGCGCGGCGTGCCGAGGGGCGGGCTCGAAAAGGTCGGCGCCGCCCCCAACCGGCGCGGCACCTCGGTGACCTTCCACCCGGACCCGGAGATCTTCGGCTCGCTCCGCTTCAGGCCCGCGCGCCTGTTTCGCATGGCCCGTTCCAAGGCCTACCTGTTTTCCGGCGTCGAGATCCGCTGGAAGAGCCATGTGGACGATGGCGAAACCCCGCGCGAGGCGACCTTCCACTTCCCCGGCGGGCTCGCCGATTACCTCGGCGAGACCCTGGGCGAGGCCTCGACCTATGCCGAGCGCCCCTTTGCCGGGCGGGTCGATTTCGCCGAGAAATACGGCGTGCCCGGCGCGGTAGAATGGGCGGTGAACTGGACGCCTTCGCGCGATGGCTACATCCAGTCCTATGTCAACACCGTGCCCACGCCCGAGGGCGGCACCCATGTGGCCGGCTTCTGGGCGGCGATCCTCAAGGGGATCCGGGCCTATGGCGAGCTTGCCGGCAACCGCAAGGCGGCCCAGATCACCCGCGAAGACCTGATCGGCGGCGGCTGCGCGCTCCTGTCGATCTTCATCGCCGACCCGAGCTTTGTCGGCCAGACCAAGGACCGGCTGTCCAACGAGACCGCCCAGCGCTGGGTCGAGGGCGCGGTGCGCGACCATTTCGACAACTGGCTGGCATCCGACACCAAGTCCGCCGGCGCGATCCTCGACTTCCTCGTGCTGCGCGCCGAAGAGCGCCTGCGCCGGCGCCGCGAAAAGGAGACCGCGCGCAAATCCGCCACCCGCAAGCTGCGCCTGCCCGGCAAGCTGGTCGATTGCTCGAGCAATGCGCGCGAGGGCACCGAGCTTTTCATCGTCGAGGGCGACAGCGCCGGGGGCAGCGCCAAGATGGCGCGCGACCGCCAGACCCAGGCGCTCTTGCCCCTGCGCGGCAAGATCCTTAACGTGCTCGGCGCGGCTTCCTCAAAGCTCGGCTCCAATGCCGAGATTTCCGACCTCACCCAGGCGCTTGGCTGCGGGCTCGGCACGCGGTTCAACCTTGACGACCTGCGCTACGAAAAGGTCATCATCATGACCGATGCCGACGTGGACGGCGCCCATATCGCCGCGCTGCTGATGACTTTCTTCTTCACCCAGATGCGCCCGCTGATCGACCGGGGCCACCTCTACCTCGCCTGCCCGCCGCTCTTTCGCCTCACCCAGGGCGCGCGCCGGGTCTATGCGCTGGACGAGGCCGAGCGCGACGCCTGGCTCGCGCGTGGGCTGGGCGGACGCGGCAAGATCGAGGTGAGCCGCTTCAAGGGGCTGGGGGAGATGGACGCGAAAGACCTCAAGGAAACCACCATGAACCCGGCCACCCGTAAGCTGATCCGCATAACCATCGACGAGGACGAGCCGGGCGAAACCGGCGACCTCGTGGAGCGCCTCATGGGCAAGAAGCCGGAGAAGCGGTTTCAGTATATTCAGGAGAATGCGCGCTTCGTGGAGGAGCTGGATGTGTGAACGATCTGCCCGCCATCATCATGGCGAAAGCATCGACAGCCATGATGGTCCATGAGATTTGCACGCCGGGAAGTTCCATTGGCCATTATCACGGAAGAGCCTGACAGCCGGCGCCTTTCCATTCCGGGTCCATCCCGAGCTACGGAGCCGCATGATACTGGTGCGGCCGGATCCGTGCCCCTTCTCAGGGTCCATTGATCCCGCACTCATGGCGGCTCGAGGCGCGAAACGTCAGGATTTTCGTCCGTCGGACCGGGCGGGCAAGGCCCCGATTTTCGAAACCGGCGGGAATTCCTTTCCGGGATTGCTCTCACTCGTCCATTTTCAGCGCCGAGATGAAAGCCTCCTGCGGGATGTCCACCCGGCCGAACTGGCGCATCTTCTTCTTGCCCTTTTTCTGCTTCTCCAGGAGCTTTTTCTTGCGCGTGGCATCGCCGCCATAGCACTTGGCGGTCACGTCCTTGCGAAGCGCGCTGAGGGTTTCGCGGGCGATGACCTTGCCGCCGATGGCGGCCTGGATCGGGATCTTGAACATGTGGCGGGGGATGAGGGTCTTGAGCTTTTCGACCATCGCGCGCCCGCGCGTCTCGGCGCGGTCGCGGTGCACCATGACCGAGAGCGCGTCCACCGGCTCTTCGTTCACCAGGATCGACATTTTCACGAGGTTGTCGGCCCGGTAGCCCTCGAGCGAATAGTCGAAGCTTGCATAGCCCTTGGTCACGCTTTTCAGCCGGTCGTAGAAATCGAACACCACCTCGTTCAGCGGCAGGTCATAGACCACCATGGCCCGCGTGCCCGCATAGGTGAGGTCAAGCTGGATGCCGCGGCGGTCCTGGCAGAGCTTGAGCACATCGCCGAGATATTCGTCGGGCACGAGGATTGTCGCCTTGATGCGCGGCTCTTCAATGTGGTCGATGGTGGAAGGGTCTGGCATGTCGGCGGGGTTGTGCAACTCGATCATGGTGCCGTCGCGCAGATAGACGTGGTAGATCACGCTGGGCGCGGTGGTGATGAGCTCGATACCGTATTCGCGCTCGATCCGGTCGCGGATGACTTCGAGGTGAAGCAGACCCAGAAAGCCGCAGCGAAAGCCGAAGCCGAGTGCCGCGGAAGTCTCCATCTCGTAGCTGAAGGAAGCGTCATTGAGCGCCAGCTTCTCGATCGAATCGCGCAGGTCTTCGAACTCGGCGCTGTCCACCGGAAACAGCCCGCAGAACACCACCGGCTGGGCCGGGGCGAAGCCCGGCAGCGCCTCGCTGCAGCCGCCTTTTTCGTGGGTGATGGTATCGCCCACCCTTGTGTCGCGTACCTGCTTGATGGAAGCGGTCAGAAAGCCGATCTCGCCCGGCCCCAGGCTCTCGACCGGCTCCATCTCGGGGCGGAACACGCCCACGCGGTCCACCCCGTAGGTGGCGCCGGTATGCATCATCCTGATCCGGTCGCCCTTCTTCAGCCGCCCGTCGATGATGCGCACCAGCACGATCACGCCGAGATAGGCGTCATACCAGCTATCGACCAGCATCGCCTTGAGCGGCGCATCCGCCTCGCCTTTGGGCGGGGGAAGCTCGCTGACGATCGCCTCCAGCACCTCGTGGATGCCCTCGCCGGTCTTGGCGCTGACAAGGATCGCGCCGGTGGCGTCGATGCCGATCACGTCCTCGATCTGCTCGGCCACCCGGTCGGGGTCCGAGGCGGGCAGGTCGATCTTGTTCAGCACCGGGACGATCTCGTGATCGGCCTCGATGGCCTGGTAGACATTGGCCAGCGTCTGCGCCTCGACCCCTTGGGTGGAATCCACCACCAGCAGCGAGCCCTCCACCGCGCGCATGGAGCGGCTGACCTCATAGGCGAAGTCCACATGGCCCGGCGTGTCGATCAGGTTGAGCACATAATGCTCGCCATTGTCGGCCGTGTATTCGATGCGCACCGTGTTGGCCTTGATGGTAATGCCGCGCTCGCGCTCGATATCCATCGTGTCGAGAAGCTGCGCCTGCATGTCGCGATCCTCGACCGTGCCGGTCTCCTGAATGAGCCGGTCGGCAAGGGTCGATTTGCCGTGGTCGATATGCGCCACGATGGAGAAATTGCGGATATGCTCAAGGTCGGTGCTCATGGCCCCGGATATGGCGGGGTATCGGGGGCGGGTCAAGGTGGCTTGGGTGGTGAGGGCAGCGCCCGACCCTGGGTGGGCGCATCGCGATGGCCAGACACGGCAGGCGATTGCCAAATACGCAACGGTCGCGCGGAGTGAGAGGTCGCAAAAGCGCCCTCCCGTGGGGAGGGTCGGGCGCTGCCCGGCGTGCCGCCGGGCGGACCGGCTTGAGATGTGCACGCATTGGTGGCAGGGTGGCGCTGATCCCGGATGCGGAGTGGGGGAAGGGCGCGGAGCATATTGCGCGTTTGATCGAGGAAATCCGGGCGCGGTTGGCGCTCAGGAAAAGGATTGCCGAACTGGAGAGCGCGCTTGTCGTGGCCAGTGGCGACCGGCTGGGCATTGGCGGCAACAACCCGCCCGAGGCGATTGATGCCGAACTGCCGGTCGCGAAGGAATTGCTGGTAATCCGGGAGCCTTTGCAAGACCTCAAGGAAGAGGTGGAGGCGGAAGAGCCGGACAAGGCCAGGGTCGTGCGGGCGATAGAGGCGCTGGGCGCGGCGCTGAAGGCGGGGCTGAAATGGGCCGCGAAGAAGGCCGATCTGGCGGTGGATACCGTGATCAAATGGGGAGTGCCGGCGGCCGGGGGCACCTATCTGGCGATGAACCCGGACAAGATCACGCAGGTGATCGAAGCCGCCAGGCACTGGTTGTCGTTCTTGCCGTGATGCGGATTCCCCCACCCCGAAATTGCACGAATCGCACATTTGCGCTATGGGAGCGGGGCCTTGGGGGGGAAGCGAGGCGTGAGATGAGACGATTCATGTTATTGGCGGTTTTGGCCACGGGACTTGCGGCGGGTTCTGCCGAGGCCGGGCCGATCAAGCGGGCTTGTCTGAAGGCCGACCGGGCGGCGGCGTCCCGCGAGCTTTGCACCTGTATCGAACGGGTGGCGCGGCCGATGTTCAGCGCGTCGCAGAAGCGGCGGATTGCGAAATTCTTTGCCGATCCGCATCTGAGCCAGGAACTGCGCGCCTCCGACCGGCGCTCGGACGAGCGCTTCTGGGAGCAATACAAGGCCTGGGGCGCGGCGGCCGAGGCGCAATGCGGCTGAGGCCGGGCAGGGGGGCGGCGCACCGCCCCCGCCTCGCGCGCCGATGCGCTATTGCAGCAGGCAGCAGCCCTGGAGGGTCTGCGAGGAGCCGTTCGTGGTTACGGTCAGGAACAGCTCGAACGGATAGACGATGTCCGACATGCCGTCGGAACATTGCAGGTTGTTCAACTGTCCCGAAATGGCGCCGGACTGGAAGCTGTAGGGGTAGGACGTGCCGCCGACGCTGGTAATGGCGCCGGTAATCGGTGCGCCCTGGCTGCCGACATCCTCGAAGGATGTGGTGCCGTTGGTATTGATCTGAAAGGTCCAGAAG
>JALWJU010000514.1 GCA_026997055.1 Paracoccaceae bacterium
TGGTCAGTGTCATCCCCTGTGGCGAGGTCAATGCCTATTATGATCCCGACAAGAGCGAGATCATCATCTGCACGGAATTGTCCGATTATCTGGCCGGAATCGCTCCCTGAGGCGAGGAGGCTATCCATACCCTCCGAATATGTGATCACGGCAAGCATCCATGTGATCACATATAAATTTTTTCTGCAAAATCAGCCAAAACTGCCGAATTTTTCCGCGCTTCGTGCGTGACTCCGGCATCGATCCGTCGCATTGTGGAACGGTATACCGCTGCATGGGAAGAACTGACATGTCTGACATGAAAACGGGCGCCCGCCCGCTGTCCCCGCATCTCCAGATCTACCGGATGCCGCTTAACGCCGTGCTCTCGATCGCCCACCGGATCACCGGAGCGGCCATGGCCGGGAGCGCGGTCCTGATCGTCTGGTGGTTCCTGGCCGCGGCGACTTCCGAAGCGTATTTCGCCCTTGTCAACGGGCTTCTGACCTCCTGGCCGGGTGACATCCTGCTGGGCCTGTCGGCGCTGGCGCTGTGGTTCCATTTCTCCAATGGAATCCGTCACCTGGTGTGGGATACCGGCGCACATATGGGCCGCAAGCGGGTGCGCCAGACCGGGTACGCGGCCATCGCCGCCACCCTGCTCCTGACCCTCCTGACCCTGTTCGCCCTCTAGCACGGGAGAGCCTGACCATGACTTCCTATCGCACCCCCCGCGCCCGGGTTGCCGGGCTGGGCAGCGCCCGCAGCGGCACCGGCCATTTCTGGGAGCAGCGCATCACCGCGGTGGCGCTCCTGTTTCTGACACCGGCCTTCGTGATCACCTTTGCCCGCAACCTCGGAGGCGGCTTCGAGGAAGTGCGCGCCGCCTATGCCAACCCGTTCAACGCGCTGGTCGCCCTGGCCTTCGTGATCACCGCTTTCCTGCACCTGTTTCAGGGCCTGACGGTGATCGTCGAGGATTATGTGCACGGACGCAAGGGCACCTTCCTGATCATCGCGATCCGTCTGCTGACAGCCCTGTTCGCGCTGACCGGCATCTTCGCCATCCTGAAAATCGCCCTTGGCGCCTGAGAGGTTCGACATGGCAGCTTACGAAGTGGAAACGCACAATTACGACGTGGTGGTGGTGGGCGCCGGCGGCGCGGGTCTGCGCGCCACCCTGGGCATGGCCGAACAGGGCCTGCGCACGGCCTGCGTGACCAAGGTCTTTCCCACCCGCAGTCACACGGTCGCCGCCCAGGGAGGTATCGCCGCATCCCTGGGCAACATGGGGCCGGACCACTGGCAATGGCACATGTATGACACGATCAAGGGCTCGGACTGGCTCGGCGACATGGACGCCATGGAGTACCTTGCCCGCGAGGCCCCCCAGGCGGTGATCGAGCTCGAACATTACGGCGTGCCGTTCTCGCGCACCGAAGAGGGCAAGATCTACCAGCGCCCCTTTGGCGGTCATACCACCGAATTCGGCGAAGGCCCGCCGGTGCAGCGCACCTGCGCCGCCGCCGACCGTACCGGGCACGCCATGCTGCATACGCTCTATGGCCAGAGCCTGAAGCAGCGCGCCGAATTCTTCATCGAGTATTTCGCGCTCGACCTGATCATGGACGACGGGGCCTGCACCGGCATCATGGCCTGGAAGCTCGACGACGGCACGCTGCACCGCTTCAACGCCAAGCTCGTGGTGCTGGCCACCGGCGGCTACGGGCGGGCCTATTTCAACTGCACTTCGGCGCATACCTGCACCGGCGACGGGGCCGGCATGGTGGCGCGCGCGGGGCTGGCGCTGCAGGACATGGAATTCGTCCAGTTCCACCCTACCGGCATCTTCGGCCCGGGCATGCTGATCACCGAGGGTGCGCGCGGCGAAGGGGGCTACCTGACAAACTCGGAAGGCGAGCGCTTCATGGAGCGCTATGCGCCGACCTACAAGGACCTGGCCTCGCGCGACGTGGTCAGCCGCTGCATGACGCTGGAGATCCGCGAGGGCCGCGGGGTCGGACCGAACAAGGACCATATCCATCTGAATCTCAGCCACCTGCCGCCCGAGGTGCTGGCCGAGCGCCTGCCCGGCATCTCCGAAAGCGCGAAGATCTTCGCCGGGGTGGACGTAACCCGCGAGCCGATCCCGGTCCTGCCCACGGTGCATTACAACATGGGCGGCATCCCGACCAATTACCGGGGCGAGGTGCTCGACCCCACCGAAGACGATCCGAACCGCGTCGTGCCCGGCCTGATGGCGGTGGGCGAGGCCGGCTGCGCCAGCGTTCACGGCGCCAACCGGCTGGGCTCCAACAGCCTGATCGACCTGGTCGTTCTGGGCCGCGCCGCCTCGATCCGCGCGGGCGAGGTGGTGGACCGCCGGGGCGCGGTACCGCAGGCGCCACAGGCACAGATCGACAGGATCATCGCCCGTTTCGACGCGATCCGCCACGCCGACGGCGCGGTGCCACCGCCGAATTGCGGCTGGAGATGCAAAAGACCATGCAGGAC
>JALWJU010000515.1 GCA_026997055.1 Paracoccaceae bacterium
CCCACCGGCCAGACCTACCGGGTAACCGGCCAGCCGCATCCGGGCGGCGCGCTGGCGCTGCTGTTCGAGGACATTTCCTCGGAAATGTCGCTTTCGCACCGCTTCCGGGCCGAGCTGGAGATGAGCCAGGCGGTGCTGGACGGGCTGGAGGAAGCGGTGGCGGTATTCACCGCCGGCGGCATCCTGTCGATGAGCAACAGGGCCTTTAGCGAACTCTGGGGTAGCGATCCTTCGAGCACCATGTCGGAGATCACCGTCTCCGAAGCGACCTTTGCCTGGGGCCGCAAGTGCAACCCCACTCCGGTCTGGCGGCAGCTGCGCACCTTCATTTCCGAGGGTGGCGAGCGCAGGAAATGGTCGGCGCCGGTGACGATGAAGGACGGTCGGGTGATCGACTGTACCTTCACGCCCATGGTGCAGGGGGCGACCATGGTCACCTTCAGTCCGGCCATCAAGGCGCCGCTGGCGGCAGATCTGGAGCCGGTATCCGCCCAGGCCATGACCTGACCACGGCACAATCCTGCTTGCGGCCGGGGGCGGGGGCGCTAAGACTGGCCCCATGCAGGATATTCGCCGACAGGAAATCACCTTCGCCTCGCCCGAAGCCACCGCCACACTTGCTCGCCGCCTCGCGCCTTTGCTGACCGTGGGGGACTGCATCCTGCTCAAGGGGCCGGTTGGCGCGGGCAAGTCGCATTTCGCCCGGGCGCTAATCAAGGCCCGGCTCGCCGCACAGGGCCGCGATGAAGACGTGCCCTCACCGACCTTTACCCTGGTGCAGACCTACGACGACGGTACCGCCGAAATCTGGCATGCCGATCTTTATCGCCTGAACGGCCCGGCGGATATCGACGAGCTTGGCCTGTGGGAGGCCTTCGACAGCGCCATCTGCCTGGTGGAATGGCCCGACCGGCTGGGCGCCCATGCGCCGCCGAAGGCCCTCACGCTCAGCCTGACGCCCACCGGCACCGAGGGAGAACGCCGCGCAACCTTCTCCTTTCCGGCCAGCACCTGGCAGGAAAGGCTCTCGGCCATCGGTACGCCGGATGACGGATAGGCGCGCGGCGGAAATTGCCGCCTTTCTCGAGGGCGCAGGCTGGGCCGGGGCCCGGCGCAGCCCACTTGCCGGAGACGCCTCGGCGCGGCGTTACGAGCGCCTCATCGGCGGGCCGGGCGGCGCGCGCGCGGTGCTGATGGATGCCCCGCCCGAGCGTTGCCCGACCACCCCGGCCTTTGTGAGCATCGCCGGCCATCTGCGCGCGCTGGGCTTTTCGGCGCCGGAGGTTTTCGAAGCGGATATCCCCCGCGGCCTGCTGCTGCTCGAAGACCTGGGCGACGGCCTCTTTGCCCGCATCGTCAGCACCGATCTGGCCCGCGAAGCCCCCCTCTACACCGCCGCCGCCGACCTGCTCGCCGCCCTGCATGAAACCGCCTCGCCGCCGGAGTTGATGCCCCTGTCCAACGCCACGCTCAGCGACATGATTGGCGTCACCTATGACTGGTATTGCCCCTCCCCGAACCCCGTCGGCAAACATGCGGCGACAGAGGCCCTGCGCGCAGCGCTCGAGACCATCGCCCCCTGCCGCCCGGTCATGGCCCTGCGCGACTTCCACGCTGAAAATCTCCTGTGGCTGCCCGAGCGCCGCGGCATCGGTCGCGTCGGCCTGCTGGACTTTCAGGACGCCTTTCTCGGCCACCCGGCCTATGACCTCGTCTCGCTTACCCGCGACGCCCGGCGCGATGTCTCGCCGGAAACCGCGCGCGGGATCACCGCCCGCTACCTCGCCGCCACCGGCCTGGACGCCGAAGCCTTTGCCCATGCCGCCGCCATCCTCGCGGTGCAGCGAAACCTGCGCATCCTCGGCGTCTTTGCCCGTCTTGCCCGGCGCGACGGCAAGCCCGCCTATATCAACCTGATCCCGCGCGTCTGGCGCCACCTGAAGACCGATCTCGCGCATCCGGCCTTGCGCGAATTGCGCGGGATCCTTGCCCGTGACCTGCCTGCCCCGGACGATGCCTTCCTGCAAGCCCTGCGCGAAGCGAGAGCATGATGACCCAGCTTCCTACAGCCGCGATGATCTTTGCCGCCGGTTTCGGCACCCGCATGGGGCCGCTCACCGCCGACCGCCCGAAGCCGATGGTGACCCTCGCCGGACGGCCGATGATCGACCACGCACTCGAAATCGCGCGCGGCGCCGGCATCGCGCGGATCGTGGCCAATCTCCACTACCACGCCGACATGCTCGCCCGCCACCTGGCGCCGCAGGGGGTGCTGCTCTCGCACGAAGCGCCCGACATCCTGGAGACCGGCGGCGGCCTGCGCGCGGCGCTGCCGCTGCTCGGCCCCGGCCCGGTCTGCACGCTGAACCCGGACGCCGCCTGGCGCGGTCCCAATCCGCTCGCCCATCTGCTGGCGCTCTGGCGCCCGGACGAGATGGATGCCCTGCTGCTGCTGGTCCCGCGCGAGCGCGCGCGCGGGACCAGCAGCAGCA
>JALWJU010000516.1 GCA_026997055.1 Paracoccaceae bacterium
GCACGCTCATGTTGAACATGCGCAGGCGCGCGGGGTCGGACTTGGCACTTATGAAGTCCTGAATGTCCGGGTGATCGCAGCGCATGGTCGCCATCATCGCGCCCCGGCGCGAGCCCGCGCTCATGATCGTGCGGCACATCGCATCCCACACATCCATGAAGGAAAGCGGCCCCGAAGCATCCGCCGCCACCCCCTTCACATCCGCGCCGCGCGGGCGGATGGTCGAGAAATCGTAACCGATCCCGCCGCCCTGCTGCATGGTCAGCGCGGCCTCCTTCAGCATGTCGAAAATGCCGCCCATGGAATCGGGGATCGTGCCCATGACGAAGCAGTTGAACAGGGTCACGTTGCGCCCGGTGCCGGCGCCGGCGGTGATCCGACCCGCGGGCAGGAACCTGAAATCCTCCAGCGCCGCATAAAACCGCGCTTCCTCCTCGGGGGTCTCGGAAAGCGCCCGGGCGATCCTGCGCCAGGTATCCTCCACCGAAAGGTCGATCGCCTCGCCATCCGCGCTCTTCAGGCGATATTTCATGTCCCATATCTGCTCGGCGATCGGGGCGGTGAAGCGGCTCATGGCAGGATCCTCGTTGGGGCGGGATACCTTGATAAGCGTGGGGGCGGCACAGGTCAATTGCCTCTGCCGGCAAGGCTGATAGAATGGCCGCATATCCGGGGGGCAAACATGACCGGCACCATACATCTCGTGAAGCTCTGCGTCGGCGCAAACGCGGTCGAAGACCTCGAGCGCTGGCAGGCCGCCCGCGCCGAAGGCCGGACCGACTATCAGCCGCGCCACGTCACCCGCATGTGGCCCCGCCGCGAAGCCGAGCTCCTCAACGGCGGCTCGCTCTACTGGGTGTTCAAGGGGCTGATTCTCGCCCGCCAAAGGGTGATCCGGCTCGAAGAGGTGATCGGCGAAGACGGCATCCGCCGCTGCGGCATCGTCATGGCGCGCGAAGTGATCCGCACGAGCCCGGCCCCGCGCCGCCCGTTCCAGGGCTGGCGCTACCTCGCCCCCGAAGACGCCCCCGCCGACCTGCCGCAAACGCGCCCGGGCGACGACAGCCTGCCGGCCGAACTGTCCAGCGAACTGGCCGCCATCGGCATCCTGTGAGCATCTTCCTTTGCCCGGCCCGAATACGCCCGCACAAGCCGGCCCCCTCCCGCGACTTGCGAAATTCTGATTTCGGATTTTCCGCAAAATGTCATATTCATCCGCCCCAGGGAGGCGCACATGTTCGGATTCCACGCAACAGAAAAGATGATCGGCCCCGATGAGGCCCTGCCGGGGCGCGACATCCCCGTATTTTCCGCAGGACACCACCAGGTCCTTGCCCGACCGCTGAGCATGGACATCCCCGAAGGCATGGAAGTGGCGATCCTCGCCATGGGCTGCTTCTGGGGAGCCGAACGCCTCTTCTGGCAGATGCCCGGCGTCTGGCTGACCATGGTCGGTTATGCCGGCGGCTACACCCCGAACCCCACCTACGAAGAGGTCTGCACCGGCCGGACCGGCCATGCCGAGGTGGTGCGCGTGACCTTCGATCCGGCAACGATCGGATACGATGCGCTGCTCAAGACCTTCTGGGAGAATCACGACCCGACCCAGGGGATGCGCCAGGGCAATGACCGCGGCACCCAGTACCGCTCGGCCATCTACGCCAGCAACCGCGCGCAACTGGATGCCGCGCATACCAGCCGGGACGCCTTCCAGGCGGCGCTGACGGCCAATGGTCACGGCACCATCACCACCGAAATCGCCATGACCGGACCATTTTACATGGCCGAGGATCATCACCAGCAATACCTGGCGAAAAATCCGGGGGGCTATTGCGGAATCGGCGGCACCGGAGTGCAATGCCCGAGCGTCAGGTAATCCCGCCGCGGCCCCGAGCGCCACGAATCCCCCTGCCCGCCGCCTCCGCGCACCCCTTCGCGCATCCTCCCCGGACGGAGATCCGCTCGGGCCATCACGGATTCGCTGTAGCGGACCCGCACGGAAATTTTCCCGCCGAAACAGTCAGACCCGGCACTCTTCGCCTTTCGTCAAATACTCCCGCCGGAGGCACGATTTTTCGCAGAAAAATCGCCCCGCGCCCAGGCTGAAGCACCCGCGAAACGACGAGCGAAAGCCGGGTGGAAAGCGTCGCACCCCTATCACAGCGCCAGCGGACGCTCCTCGGCAATGGCCTCCATGGCGAAATAGGAGGTCACGCTGTCGAATTCCACCCCCTCGATCAGCCGCTGATAGACGCGATCATAGGCTCCCATGTCCTCGGTCACGACCTTCAGCATGTAATCGTAATCACCGCTGATGCGGTAGAAGTCCACCACCTCGGGAATGGTCAGCACATGACGGCGAAAGGCACGCAGCCAGTCGGCGGAGTGGTAACGGGTGCGCAGCAGCACGAACACGACGAGATCCAGACCCAGCTTTTCACGGCAGATGCGCGCACGAGAGCCGCGCAGCACGCCATGCTCGGTGAGCCGCCGCAGGCGACGCCAGCAGGCATTTTGCGAAAGCCCCACCCGCTCGGCCAGTTCACGCTGGCTGAGGGAGGCATCCGCCTGCAGGGCATCAAGAATGGCGCGATCAATATGATCGAATTTATCCGGCATTATTCGATCATATGAACGAAAATTATCCAAATCAACGCAAAAACAGGAAGGAAACTGACCGTTCCGCGCAGGATACTACCCGAAAAGGGAGTCCGCCATGCCACTTTCCGCCTTTCGCACCCGCCTCGCCAGCCCCGACCCGATTGCCGCCCTGCGCGCCGGGCTGATCGGCGAGGGGCAGATGATCCCCGGCCCGCAGGGCGAGGTGCCGCTGGTCTATGCCGATTACATCGCTTCGGGCCGGGCGCTCGCGCAGGTCGAGGACTTCGTGCGCGACGAGGTGCTGCCCTTCTACGCCAATACCCATACCGAAGCCTCCTACACCGGCGCGCGCAGCACGGCGCTGCGCGAGGCGGCGCGCCGCGAAATCGCCCGGCTCACCGGCGCGGGGCCGGAGCATGCGGTGATCTTCACCGGCGCCGGAGCCACGGCGGGGCTGAACCGGCTCGTAAGCCTGCTGGGGGTGAACGACGCCCGGCGCGCGGTCGTGTTTGTCGGCCCCTATGAGCATCACTCGAACCTCCTGCCCTGGCGCGAGAGCCGGGCCGAGGTGGTGGAGCTCCCCGAGGCCGCCACCGGCGGGCCGGACCTCGCCGCGCTTGCCGAGGCGCTGGCCGAACATGCAGAGGCGGACCTGAAGATCGGCGCCTTTTCGGCCGCGTCCAACGTCACCGGCATCATCACCGATCCCGCCCCGGTGAACGCGCTGCTCCGGCGCCACGGCGCGCTCAGCGTCTGGGATTATGCCGGTGGCGGGCCGTATCTGCCGATCGACGCGCGCGACATGGACGCGCTCGTGGTCTCGCCGCACAAGTTTGCCGGCGGGCCGGGAGCTTCGGGCGTGCTGGTGGTGCGCAGGGAGGCGGTGCGCCGCACCCGCCCGAGCCAGCCCGGCGGCGGCACGGTGGCCTTTGTCTCGCCCTGGCGGCACGATTATCTCGACGACCTGGTGGCGCGCGAAGAAGCGGGCACGCCCAATATCATCGGCGACATCCGCGCGGGGCTGGCCTTTCTGGTCAAGGAGGCGGTGGGGACCGACACCATCCACCGGCGCGAAGAGCGCGCAAGGGCGCGTGCCGAAGCGGCCTGGCGCAACCACCCGCGCCTGACCATCCTCGGGCTCGGCAAATCGCCGCGCCTGCCGTTCTTTTCCCTGCTGGTGACCGACAGGAGCGGCGCCCCGGTGCCGCCTGCGCTCTTTACCGCCATGCTCAGCGACATCTACGGCATCCAGGCGCGCGGCGGCTGTGCCTGCGCCGGGCCCTATGGCCACCGCCTGCTGGGGATCGACCACGCCCGCTCCGAGGAAATCCGCGGCGAAATCCTGCGCGGAGAGACGATCCACAAGCCCGGCTGGGTGCGGCTGAATTTCAGCTACCTGATGGATGACGCCACCGTGGCCCATATCATCGACAGCGTGGCCGAACTGGCCGCGGACGTGGACGCACAGGCCGAAAATTACCGCTGGGACACGGCGCGCGGCCTGTTTCTGCCCGAGGCTGCCGCTGCACAGGCGTGAATTGCCCCGCGATTTTCGCCCCATACCGGGGTTTCGGACTTTTCGCGCCGCGCCTCGACCTGTATGAGAGGCGCGAAGGGAAAGTTCATGACCAGTATCAAGCCACAACCCGGAATTCTGGAAATAGACCTTTATGTGGGCGGCGCCTCTCATGTGGAAGGCGTGGCCGAGGTGGTCAAGCTCAGCTCCAACGAAAACCCGTTCGGCCCCGGCGAAGCCGCCCGCGCCGCCTATGCGCGCGCCGGTCATGCCCTGCATCGCTATCCCTCCAGCGACCACCGCGCGCTGCGCGATGCGATCGGCGCGGCGCACGGGCTCGACCCGGAGCGGATCATGTGCGGGGCGGGATCCGACGAGATACTGGGCCATCTCTGCCACGCCTATGCCGGGCCGGGGCTCGAGGTCATCCATACCGAGCACGGCTTTGCCATGTATCCGATCTCAGCCCGCGCCGCCGGGGCCACGCCGGTAAAGGTGCCGGAGAAGGAGCGCATGGTGGATGTGGATGCGATCCTCGCCGCCGCCAATGAAAGGACCCGCATCGTCTTTCTCACCAATCCGGGCAACCCGACCGGCACCCGCATTTCCGACCGCGAGGTTTCCCGCCTGGCAGCGGGCCTGCCCGGCCATGTGCTGCTGGTGCTCGATGGCGCCTATGTGGATTATACCGAGGGCTGGGACGGTGGCGCGCGGCTGGTGGAGCGGCGCGAAAACGTGGTGATGACCCGCACCTTTTCCAAGCTCTACGGGCTGGGCGGCCTGCGCGTGGGCTGGATCTACGGGCCTTCCCATGTGATCGAGGTGATGAACCGGATGCGCCCGCCCTTCAACCTCTCGGTGGTGCAGATCGAAGTGGCCGCCGCCGCCTGCACCGATACCGCCCATCTGAACCGCTGCCGGGCCGAAAACGCCCGCCTGCGCGACTGGCTCACCGGCGCGCTGCGCGAGCTCGGCCTCGGGGTGGACGAAAGCCACGCCAATTACGTTCTGGCCCGCTTCGCCAGCGCCGAGGAGGCCGATGCCTGCAACGCATATCTGCAGAGCCAGGGGCTGATCGTGCGCGCGGTGGCGGGCTACGGCCTGCCCGAGGCGCTGCGCATCACCATCGGCGACGAGCCCGCCTGCCGCCGGGTGGCGCACGCGATCGGCCAGTTCCTGGAGGGCGCTTCATGAGCCGCATCTACGAGCGCGTCGCCCTGATCGGGCTGGGGCTGATCGCCGGCTCCATGGCACGGGCCATGCAGCGCCACGGGCTCGCCGGCGAGATCGTCGGCACGGCGCGCTCGCAAGAGACCCGCGACACCGCGCGCCGGCTGGGCTTCTGCGACCGGGTGAGCGAGACGGCGGCCGAGGCTGTAGAGGGCGCCGATCTCGTCGTGCTCGCCGTGCCGGTGGGAGCGATGGGGGCGCTCGCGCGCGAAATCGCCCCGCATCTCGCTCCCGGCGCCACGCTGACCGATGTCGGCTCCGTCAAGGGCCATGTGGTCGAAAGCGTCGGCCCGCATGTGCCCGAGGGCGTGCATTTCATCCCCGCCCATCCGATGGCCGGCACCGAGCATTCGGGGCCCGAAAGCGGCTTTGCCGAACTGTTCGAAAACCGCTGGTGCCTGCTGGTGCCGGGCGA
Source organism: Paracoccaceae bacterium (assembly GCA_026997055.1). Taxonomy (GTDB): domain Bacteria; phylum Pseudomonadota; class Alphaproteobacteria; order Rhodobacterales; family Rhodobacteraceae; genus JAAEUB01. The sequence continues at coordinate 5,763 of JALWJU010000516.1, forward strand.
CAATCCCGACCCGGACGCGCTCGCCCGCCTGCGCGCCCTGTGGCAGGCGATGGGCGCCAATGTCGAGGAAATGGAGGTGGCGCATCACGACCTGGTCTGCGCCGTCACCAGCCACGCGCCCCACCTCATCGCCTATACGATGGTGGGGGTGGCCGACGACCTCGACCGGGTCTCCGACAGCGAGGTGATCAAGTTCTCCGCCGCGGGCTTTCGCGACTTTACCCGCATCGCCGCCTCGGACCCGACCATGTGGCGCGACGTGTTCCTGACCAACAAGGACGCAACCCTCGAGATCCTCGGCCGCTTCACCGAGGAGCTCTTTGCCCTGCAGCGGGCGATCCGCACCGGCGACGGCGACTATCTGTTCGACTATTTCACGCGCACAAGGGCGATCCGCCGGGGCATCATCGAAGCCGGGCAGGATACCGCCGCACCGGATTTCGGCCGCGTACCGGCGGGCGGCGGACAGAAGGCCGGCTGATGCCGGGCGCCGGCACAGGGCGGGCGCTGCTGGCGGGCATGGCGGCAATGCTGCTGGCCGCCGGGGCTCCGGCCAGCGCCCCGCGCCCGGTACCCCGCCCGCCGCCCGCAACGATCGAGGCTGCCATCGCCGCCGCCCTGGCCGCGACCATGGCCACTTCGCCCCGTCCGACCGAGCGCCCGCAGGCGCAGGGGATCGAAACCGCCGTCGCCCTGGCGCTTGCCGGCCCCCTTGCCGGCCCCGGCGCACCTGCCCGCTCGCCGCGCCCGGCCCCGCGCCCGGACATGCGCCGCGCCACCGCCACCGCCACCGGCGACCAGGGCGCCCCGGCGCGCGGCGCGCTCTGCGGCAGACGGCAGATCAGAGGCGAGACGATCGCCACCATTCCCGGCAGGCTGGCCGGCTGCGGCATCGCCCGTCCGGTGCGCGTGAGCGAGGTCTCCGGCGTGCGCCTGAACACGCCCGCGATCATGAATTGCCGCACCGCCCGCACCCTCGACGACTGGGTGCGCCAGCAGGCCAAGCCCGCCGTCGGCCGGCGCGGCGGCGGGCTGGCCGCGCTCAAGGTCATCGCCAGCTATTCCTGCCGCACCCGCAACAGCCAGCCCGGCGCCAGGATCAGCGAGCACGGCAAGGGCAATGCCATCGACATCGCCGGCATCACCCTGAAAAACGGCGATTATATCGGCGTATCGGAAGATTGGGGCAAAGGCCGCAACGGCCGCCTCCTGCGCGCCCTGCACGAGGGCGCCTGCGGCCCCTTCGGCACGGTGCTGGGCCCGGAGGCAGACCGCTTCCACCGCGACCACCTGCATTTCGACACCGCCAGCTATCGCGGCGGGGCCTATTGCCGCTGATCGCCGCCGAGAAGCATGGCTCAGCGAATGGTCAGGTCCGGCGCCGGGCCGAGAGGGAACGGCCCGAAGGCGACATAGCCGTTGCGAAAGGTGAGCGGGGTATCCAGCGTGGACCTGTCGCCGGAAAGCGAGGCGAGGAAGTCCAGGGCCTTGACCACGCTTTCCTCGAACGCTTCGGGCAGGACCCCCGCCGCCCTGGCCAGGGCCACCATTTCGCGCCAGTTCTTCGCCCGGACGGTGATCTGGCCGCTGGGGGTGCCCTCGGCATCCACCTCCAGAGCGCCGGCCATCCACAGCGCCACCTCGCCCCAGTCGGCGCTGAGCCGCTCGATCCGGATACGGGTGACCTGCGGGCGCCTGTCCTCGATCGCGAAGCGGTCCCAGGGCGCATCAAAGGTCACCAGCGCATCGAGCCGCACCCCCTCGATCCGCTCCGACAGCCGCCCTACATGAGCAATGGCCCGAAGCACGGGCGATGCAGGCACCATGCCGGCGGCCTCGAAATGAAGCCGGTAGGTGTAGGGCGCGCCTTCGGCCTGCTCCAGCACCAGCCGCCCCTCTTCCAGCGCGCTTTCCCGGCCCTCGCCGGAGCTGAGCGACAGCCCGGCGAGGTCAAGGGCGATACGGGCGAGATTGAGGTCCGCGAATCGGTTGAAGGCAACTGCCGCCTGCATCCGGCGGCTGCGAAGGGCGATCTTGCCCAGAGGCGTGGCGATCAGTTGCTCTTCGGGCCAGATGGCACTGATCCGCCCCGGATTCCACACCGGCGCCGAAAAGGCGAAGTCCGGCGCCCGCCAGGCCAGCCCGGTCTCGGGATCGGCCAGCGCCAGCCCGACAAGGCGCATCTCCAGCCGCACCGGAAAGCCCCTGCTCTCGAGGCGCGCATATTCCGCCTGCCAGCCCTCGTCGCGGCGCGCCTCGAACCAGCCGGCAAGTCCGCGCTGCAAGGCAAATGCAGCGCCCAGCCACAGAGCCGAAAACACCAGCGCCAGCAGCAGAGCCCATTTCACCAGCCTGCTCATGGATGCCCCTTTCCCCAGCCTGTTCCCTTGTCTATAGCAGGCCCCCGACGAGGGCCAGCAAATGCATGACGATCAACTCTGGATATTCGGCTACGGCTCGCTCATGTGGGACCCGGGCTTTGCCTGCGCCGAGCGGGCGGTTGCCACGCTCTACGGCTACCAGCGCGGCTTCCTGATGCGCTCGATCCACCACCGCGGCACCCCCGAACATCCCGGCCTCGTGCTGGCACTGGACGCGGCCAGAGGCGCCGCCTGCACCGGGCTGGCGCTGCGCGTCACACCGGGAACGCAGGCGCAGGCGCTCAGAGACCTGCGCGCGCGCGAACTGGTCTCCTATGCCTACAGGGAGACGAGACTGCCGGTGCACCTGACCGACGGACGCGTGGTCGAGGCGGTGACCTATGTAATCGACCGCGCCCATCCCCAATATACCGGCCCCCTGCCCCTGCCGGAACAGGCGCGGATCATCGCCACGGCCCGCGGCAGGCGCGGGGACAACAGCGAATACCTCTTCAACACCCACGCCCATCTGCAAAAGCTGGGTATCGAAGACATCGAAATCGCCCGGCTCGCCCGACAGGTGCGCACCCTGCAGGCCGGCAGAAGCGGCCCCTCCTGACCCGCCAGCCACGCTACCGCTTTCATCTTTCTCCAAATACTCCCGCCGGAGGCCCGATTTTTCGCAGAAAAATCGCCCCCCCGCCGCCGCCCCGCCCCCCTGACCGCCTCTGCGGGCAGCGGATGCAATCGCGCCTTGGCAGATGCAGCCGGAGAGCCTATCTTTGCCCTGTAAGCGTCAGCAGGGGGCAAACCCATTGGAGCAGCTGGAAACCGGAGCGGGTGCGGGCAGTCAGCCGTTCTTCATGCCCCCCTATCGCCAGATCTTCCTGATGCTGGTGGTCATCGCCCTGGTCGCCTTCGGCGGCTTCATCGCCCTGCCGCGGCTGCTGCCGGTCTTTCTGTCCAATCTCTACCTGAACGGCGCGATCCTGTTCTTCTTCGTCATCGGCATCCTCGCCTGTTTCTGGCAGGTAGTGCAGATCTTCAATTCGGCGCGCTGGATCGAGGGCTTCGCGGCCCAGAACCCGGGCCACGAAATGGTCAGGGCTCCGCGCCTCCTGGCGCCGCTGGCCGCACTCCTGCGCGCGCGCGGGGTGGACAAGCCGATCGGCGCCTCCTCGGCGCGCTCGATCCTGGACTCGGTCGCCACCCGCATAGACGAGCAGCGCGACATCACCCGCTACCTGGTCAACCTGCTGATATTTCTCGGCCTTCTGGGCACCTTCTTCGGCCTCGCCACGACCATCCCGGCAGTGGTGGAAACCATCCGCTCGCTGGCCCCGCAGGAGGGCGAAGGCGGGGTCGAGGTATTCAACCGCCTGATGGGCGGGCTGGAAAAGCAGCTCGGCGGCATGGGCACCGCGTTCAGCTCTTCGCTGCTGGGGCTGGCGGGATCGCTGGTGGTGGGGATGCTCGAGCTTTTTGCCGCCCACGGACAGAACCGCTTCTATCGCGAACTCGAGGAATGGCTCTCCACCATCACCCGGCTGGGTTATGCGCCCGCCGATGGCGAGGAGGAGGGCGCGGCCATGGCTCTGACGGCGAGTGGCAGCCGCGCCCCCGGCCGGGACCCGGAGGCGGTCGCCTTCATGGCGCATATGGCCGAGCAGATGGAGGGGCTGCAGAGCCTGTTCTACCAGAGCGATGCGGCCCGCGTCGTGACCGACGAGCGCCTGGGCCAGCTCGCCGAGGCCGTGGAGCGGCTGGCCCGGCGGATCGAGGAAGAAGGCGTCTCCACCCCGATCCTGCTGCGCCTCGCCGACGGCCAGGAGCGGATGATCGCCGCCATCGAGGCCCGGACCGAAGAGGGGAGCGCCCCGCATGTGGATGCCGAGAGCCGGATGCGCCTGCGCTCCATCGACGTGCAGCTGCTGCGCATCCTCGAAGAAATGAGCGCCGGCCGCCAGGAGGCCCAGGCCGAACTGCGCGCCGACATCGCCGCCCTGACCCGGGCAGTGCGCCAGCTGGGCGCGGGCCGTGGCCCTGCCGGCGGCGGGCGGGGCGGGCGCGGCGGCGCCGACGGGCGCGGCAGAGGCTAGGCCATGGCGCTCACCCGGCGTTCCACCCAGCGCGTTTCCGCCTCGATCTGGCCCGGCTTCGTCGATGCGATGAGCGCCCTGGTGATGGTGCTGATGTTCGTGCTGACCATCTTCATGGTGGTGCAATGGGTGCTGCGCGACACCATCTCGGGCCAGGCGCACCGGCTCGACGAACTTTCCGCCCAGGTGGCCGAACTGGCCGATGCGCTGGGCCTCGAGCGTGCCCGCAGCGCCGGCCTGGAGCAGCAGGTCGGCGAACTCAGCGCCACTCTTGACGCCCGCGATGCGCTGATCGCTCAGCTCACCACCACCACCGAGACCCAGGCCCGCGAGCTCGAAGCCCGGGCGGCGCGGATCGCCACCCTCACCGCCACCGCCGAGGACCAGGCCCGGGAGCTTGAGGCCAAATCCGCGCAGATCGCCAGCTTCGAAGAACAGGTCGCCAGC
>JALWJU010000517.1 GCA_026997055.1 Paracoccaceae bacterium
GCGCGAGATGCTCGACAAGGAGATCGGCCGCATCATCGACATGGGCGTGGACGTGCACACCAATACCCGCGTCGGTACGGACGTATCGCTGGAAGAGATCGACAAGAGCTTCGATGCCGTTTTCTGGGCGCTGGGCGCGCAGAAGGGCCGCCCGCTGCCGATCGAGGGCTGGGAGGGCACCGAGAACTGCATCGAGGGGATCGAGTTCCTCGACGCCTTCAACAAGGGCTGGGTCTTCGGCACCGCCAAGAAGGTGGTCGTGGTCGGCGGTGGTGACACCTCCATCGACGTCGCCTCCGTGGCCCGCCGCCTCGGTCACATCACCGAGGTCAAGCCCGCCGAGCACGCTTCCGGCTCGGTGATCGACTTCACCGCTTCCGACGCCGCCGGCGCGCTGGTGCGCGAGGGCATCCAGGCCACCCTGACCTCGCTGTTCCCGGTCGAGGAGATGACCGCCGCCGAGCACGAGCGCGAGGATGCGAAGCGCGAGGGCGTCGAGATCAGAGGCGGGGTCATGCCGCTCGAGGTGCTCAAGGACGAGAACGGCCGCGCCCGCGCCCTGAAGATGTGTGAATGCACGATGAAGGGCAACGTGCCGGAGCCGATCGAAGGCACCGAATTCGAGCTTGAATGCGACATCATCATCGCTGCCATCGGCCAGTATGGCGACCTCGAAGGCGTCGAGGAGCTCGATAATGGCCGCGGCTTCATCGACATCGACGGCACCTATGCGGTCAAGGGCCGGGCCAAGCATTTCGCCGGCGGTGATATCGTCAAGCCCCACCTGCTGACCACCGCCATCGGCCATGGCCGTATCGCCGCCGAAGCGATCACCGATTATTTCGACGATGGCGAGGTGGAGAAGCGTCCGAAGGTGGACGTGCATCACTTCAACCTGCTCGAAGAGCTGCGCCGCCGGGGCAAGGAGCCCGCGGAATACGACCATACCCAGACCCGTGGCACCAGCGCATCTGACTTCGCCATTCACAATTTCGAAGACCGCTCCGACAGCCAGATCATCCCGCATACGGAGCTGTTCAAGGGGCATTTCGAATATGTCCCGCGCGAGGTGCGCCAGGAGAAGCATATCGAAGGTGACGAGGTGATCGGCAATTTCGAGGAGCGGATCATCGGCTACACCGAGGAGCAGGCGAAGAAGGAAGGCGAACGCTGCATGTCCTGCGGCATGTGCTTCGAGTGCGACAATTGCGTTATCTTCTGCCCGCAGGACGCGGTGCATCGGGTGCCGAAAAAGGATCGTGCCGTCGGTCGTTATGTCTTTACCGACTATACCCGCTGCATCGGTTGCCACATCTGCTCCGACGTTTGCCCGACGGGCTATATCAAGATGGGTCTTGGGGAGTAACCATGCGGCTGATCCTGGCATTCCTGGTCCTCCTGGGCCTGTCGTTGCCGCTCCATGCGGATGACCACGAGGGCTTGCCCGCGGTGCCCAAGGCCACGGGTGAGCCCCATCCCGAGGGCAACGAATACTGGCGCAAGAATCACATGACGCTGCTGCTCCATGATCGCGACCTGACCCTGCGCGAGGGCGAGCGCGAGGATATCCAGGCTTCCCTGGAGTCATGTTTCGACTGCCATACGGTAAAGGATGAGGCGGGCGAAGCGGTCACGATCGAGGACGAGCGCCATTTCTGCCGGGTATGCCACGATTATACGGCGGTGAAGCCCGATTGCTTCACCTGCCACCGCTCCACCCCGTCGGACAATGTGGCGAACCGCCTGATGGCCACGCCCGAAGAGCCCAATTCCATCGCCGCCTATCTCGAGCGCCTGAAGGCTCTGGAAGCCGATGAATCGGAGGCCAGCCAATGACCAACCGTGCAGAAATGACCCGCCGCGACATTCTGAAATCCGGCGCGGCGGTGGCCACCCTCACGCTCGCGCCGGGCGTGACGCTGATGACTTTCGGCGGCTCCGAGGCCAATGCCGCCAGGGCCGATGCCGGCAAACGCTGGGGGCTTCTGATCGATGCCAACAAATGTGCCGCCGACTGTTCCGCCTGCGTTACCGCCTGCAAGACCGAAAACGGCTGGGGCAATGACGGCGGCGAGCATTCCAGCCCCGAGACCGAGAGCGCCTGGATCCGCAAGGTTACGCTCAGGGACAAGCATACCGGCCGCCAGGTCAGCGCGCCGGTGATGTGCCAGCATTGCGAGAGCCCGCCCTGCGTCGATGTCTGCCCCACCGGTGCCTCCATGCAGCGGGTGGACGGGATCGTGCTGGTGGACAAGCATATCTGTATCGGCTGCCGCTATTGCATGATGGCCTGCCCGTTCAAGGCGCGCTCCTTCGTCCACAGCGACGTGCCCGAGCAGAGCGTGAATGCGCCCCGCGGCAAGGGCGTGGTCGAGAGCTGTACCCTCTGCGTGCACCGGGTGGACAGGGGCCGTATCCCCGCCTGCGTCGAAGCCTGCGAGGCTTCCGGCAACTCGGCCATCCTGTTTGGCGACCTGAAAG
>JALWJU010000518.1 GCA_026997055.1 Paracoccaceae bacterium
TCGCGCCGGGCTGACCGGCCGGCGCTGACTGCGCCGCAGGCGAGATCCTTCTGCCGATGCCATGGCGAAGAAAGCGCCGTGGAGTGAGTGGAGTGAAAGGATGAAATGCGGCCGTGCCGAGTGCGGGCGGGCCGCCGCCTCAGCAGGAAGAGGCGCGCCGGAGCAGTTCCACCGCATCGGCGCGCGAAAGCTCCGCCGCCTCCAGCTCCAGCCCCGCTTCCACCGGGCGGGCGTCGCCCTTGAGCCGGGCCTGTACCTCTTCGGGCACTATCGGGCGGGTGGTCATATCGACAAACAGGCTTTCCGAGGCGATGCCCTCTGCATAGATGATCTCGTGCTTGTCGAACAGCAGCTGGAAATATTCGACAAATCCACCGGCGCTCTGCACCACGCTGGTGCCATTGACGAGGTTGCCCGCGCGCACCATCACTTCGCGGCTTCCGGCGCCCAGGCGATCCACCCGCTGGTAGATGAACAGCCGGTGATTGGGGCTGAGGGTGAGGGGGCCGGTATTGTTGAGCGCGCCGGGGGCGATGGTGATCGGGGCAAAGGCTCCGACCGCGCGCAGGGTCTGCCGACCGATCCAGCGCAGGATCTGCGGACCGCTGTCCCTGGTCAGTATCCGGTCGCCGGGGCGCAGCTTCTCGACCGGCACCTGACGGCCATCGGCCATGGTGATGCGCGTGCCCCGGCTGAAGGAGACCAGGGCCGTTTGCGCCAGCCGCGCGAGCGCCTGGTCGCGGTCGATGGTGACCAGGGCATAGCCGGTCTTCTCCGACAGGGGGGCCAGGGGCAGGAGGCAGGTCCGGACGATCATCCCGGCGGTGTCGGTTTCCACCAGGACCAGCACTTCCACGGTTTCCCCATGCGGGGCCATGAAGGTGAGCAGGGCGTCGAGATGCAGCGGATGCCCCGTCTCGCCCAGCTGCGAATCCTCTCCCACGCGGAAGGCCGGGGGCGATTGCGGCTCCGGCCGCCGGAGGCCCTCCCGCGGCTCCGGGTAGCGTATCGCCAGGCGGCGGGGCCGCGCGCCCGGGCGCAGGGAATAGACATCTTCGAGCAGCACGTCATCGGCCACGCCCAGCGCCTCTCCCTCGTTCACGCCCTGGATGACGCGGAAGTCTTCGGCCTGGTAAACTTGCAGATGCTGGACGGGCATGGAGGATTTCGGACTCTGAAAGGTCATGCGGCGTGCTCCCTGACGGCCAGGCCGTCAACCGTTGAAATTCCACGGCTGCACCGTCCCAGGATAGCATTGCCCAAAGGGGCAGACAATCCCGGCGCGCACCCCACCGCCGTGCGACAAGGTTAGCGAGGCAGTGGTCCGGGGTCAATAAGGATCTGAGGGAAATTGCCTTCCAAGGTATTGAAATCATGATATTTTGTCCCCCTTTTCGCATCAATCGAACGCGATGGAAAGGATTGTTTCTCCCGCCATTGTTTCGCCTTTTAATTACTTTTTCTCGCTTCGGTTCGCCGCCCCGGCCGCGCCGGCGGGGAGAATCGATTCCGGCTGGCGCGGTCACGATCGGCGCAGGAAATCGCCGCCGGCCGCGTCGCCTGCCATCTGCCCGCTCCCGTGTCGTCTGTCGCCTTGACAGGTCACGGAAGGAGCGGCACCCTGTGCGGCGGCAGCGGATGCGAAAGCGGATGCGAAAGGTACGAAAGCGGGTACGGAAAGGAAGGGCCGGGGATGGATCTTGGCATCAGGGGAAAGCGGGCGCTGGTCTGTGCGGCCTCCAGGGGGCTGGGTTTCGGCTGTGCCGAGGCGCTGGCGGCAGAGGGGGTGGAACTGGTCATCAACGCCCGCGGCAAAAGCGCGCTCGAGGCGGCGGCCGAGGATCTGCGCGCGCGTTTTGCCGTCCCGGTGACGGCGGTCGCCGGCGACATCACCACCGAGGCCGGGCGCGCCGCCGCGCTCGAGGCGCTGGGGGGCGAGGCCGACATCCTGATCAACAATGCCGGCGGTCCGCCACCGGGCATGTGGACCGACTGGGAGCGCGAAGATTTCATCGCCGCGCTGGATGCCAACATGCTCGCTCCCATCGCCCTGATCCGCGCTCTGGTGCCGGGCATGATGGAGCGGGGCTGGGGGCGGGTAGTGAACATCACCTCGATGGCGGTCAAGGCGCCGATCCCGGTCCTCGGGCTTTCCAATACCGCGCGCACCGGGCTTACCGGCTTTGTCGCCGGCACCGCCCGGCAGGTGGCCGGCCGGGGCGTGACGATCAACAACCTCCTGCCGGGCATCCACGCCACCGACCGTGCCGCGGCGCTGGATGCGGGCGCGGCCGAGGCCGAGGGGATCACACCGGCAGAGGCGCGCGCGGCACGCGAGGCGACCATTCCTGCCGGCCGCTACGGCAGCCCCGAGGAATTCGGCGCCATGTGCGCCTTCCTGTGCTCGGACAAGGCCGGATTCATCGTCGGCCAGAACATCCTGCTCGATGGCGGCCAGGTGAACGCAACCCTGTAGC
>JALWJU010000519.1 GCA_026997055.1 Paracoccaceae bacterium
ATGTAGAGCAGGCGGCTGCACTGGATGCGGGTGAGGTCCTCTAGGTCGGCTTCGGCCTGGCCGCCCAGCTTTGCGGCCTTGTGCACCATGTCCCAGGGCACGCCGATCACCCGGTGCGAGGCGGCCGACCAGACCACGGCGAGCGCGATCCAGTACCAGAGGTTGGAAAAGGACCGCATGTCGATCAGCTCGAAAACTTTTGCGTACCAGTCCAAGACGCCTGCCTCATTGCTGCTCCGGGTTGCTGCTCCGGGCGCGGGTTTCCCGGCATGCCCGCCTGCCGGTTCCTGCTACCCTTTGTCAGGTGGCTTGTGAAGGGCCATCGGGCGTGGCAATCCTGTGGCAGATGCAAAGGAGTGACACGATGGCCCATCCCCTGCCGCCCTACCCCGCCACCCGCCTGCGCCGGATGCGCGCTTCGGCCGCGCGCAGGGCGCTGATCCGCGAGAGCCGCCTTTCGGTGGAGGACCTGATCTGGCCGCTCTTCGTGGTCGAGGGCAAGGGCGAGCGCCAGCCCATCGCCTCGATGCCGGGGGTCATGCGGCTTTCGGTGGATCTGGCGGTGGAGGCGGCGCGCGAGGCGCGCGATCTGGGGATCCCGGCGGTGTGCCTGTTTCCCTATACGGATCCTGCGCTCAAGACCGAGACCTGCGAAGAGGCCTGGAACCCGGACAATCTCAGCAACCGCGCCGTGCGGGCGATCAAGGACGCGGTGCCGGAGCTGGCGGTGATGACCGATATCGCGCTCGACCCCTACAATGCCAACGGCCATGACGGGATCGTGCGCGCGGGCGAGATCGTCAATGACGAGACCGTGGAAGCGCTGGTCAGGATGGCGCTGGCCCAGGCGGCGGCGGGGGCCGACATTCTCGGCCCTTCGGACATGATGGACGGGCGCATCGGCGCGATCCGCGCAGCACTCGAGGCCGAGGGGCATCATCATGTGGCGATCCTCTCCTATGCGGCCAAATATGCCAGCGCCTTCTACGGCCCGTTTCGCGATGCGGTGGGGGCTTCGGGCGCGCTCAGGGGCGACAAGAAGACCTACCAGATGGACCCGGCCAACAGCGACGAGGCGCTGCGCCTGGTGGCGCGCGACCTCGGCGAGGGGGCGGACATGGTGATGGTCAAGCCCGGCATGGCCTATCTCGACATCTGCCGGCGGGTGAAGGAGAGCTTCGGCGCGCCCACCTTCGCCTATCAGGTCTCGGGCGAATATGCGATGCTGATGGCGGCGAGCGAAAACGGCTGGCTCGACGGCGATGCGGTGATGGCCGAGAGCCTCCTGGCCTTCAGGCGGGCGGGCTGCGACGGGGTGCTGACCTATTTCGCCCCGCGCATGGCGCGGCTGCTGAACGGATAGGGCGCGGACCCGCCGGCCCGGTGGCCTGCCCCGCAAGGAGCGGGTCCAGCCGCGACCGGGCACGGGACCCGTGATCGTCATTCCGATCGGGCTGATCTGCCGCCCGGCCCGGCCCGGCGCGAGGGCGCGAGGCCGGCGGCGCCGGAGCCGGTTGCGATTTTTCGTACGAAAAATCGTGCCTCCGGCGGGGATATTTGCAGAAGTGTGAGAGGCAAGCCGGCATGTTCCCGCCGCCGCTCACACAGAGGATGACACGGGCCGGCGCCTGGTCTATCATGCGGCCGGGCGGTCCCCGCAGACCGGACGGGGCAAACAGGCAAAGGCAGTAACCCATGAACATCTTAAGCAGACGATCCTTTCTTGTCGCCACGGGAGGCGCCGGGCTGCTCCTGGCGGGCTGTGCCAATGGCATCGGCTCGCGGGGAGGAGAGGCGATCGACGCCCGGGTCGATGCCACGCTGGACTATCTCTACAGCCATTACCCGGGCGCCCGGGAGCTGGCCGACAAGGCCGTGGGCATCCTGGTCATGCCCTTGGTAACCGAGGCCGGGCTGGGCCTTGGTGGCGCCTATGGGCGCGGGGCGCTCAGGGTCGGCGGGGTCACGGTGGATTATTACGCCCGGGCCCAGGCTTCGTTCGGCTTCCAGATCGGCGCGCAGCAATATGCCCATGTGCTGTTCTTCATGACCGAGGAGGCGCTGCAGGATTTCCGCACTTCGCCCGGCTGGGTCGCCGGAGCGGACATCAAATATGTGGTCTCGACCACGGGCGACCGTTTCTCCGCCGATACGATCACCTCGACCACCCCGGTAGTGGCGGCGGTATTCGGGCAGGCGGGGCTTCTGATAGGCGCCACGCTGGAAGGCACCAAATACACGCGCATCATCGCCTGAGCGGGGCCGGGCATTTGAACCGGCGCGCCTTTCGCGCTAAGCAGGAAGCCGGGAAAGGCCCGGCCGCGTTCGGCATGGCCGGACAGCTCTGACGGACAAGCCTTGCCATGGCGCTGATTTTCAAATGGTTGCTGCGCGCCTTCATGGCCGTCTCCCTGCTGGGGCTGGCGGCGCTTCTGGCGGTCTATTTCCTGGTCGCCCGCTCCCTGCCCGACTACAG
>JALWJU010000520.1 GCA_026997055.1 Paracoccaceae bacterium
CTGGACGCCCTTTCCGATGCGCTCCCTCAGGTGGTGGACAATGCCAGCAGCGGTGGTTCCCTGCTCGACTCCATCGGCGGCCTCGAAGGGGCCTGGAACATGGCCAAGAAGCTGTTCTGAGAACCATACGGCGAAACGACAGTGGAGGCTCGAGCAACCGCGAGCCTCCTGCCTCTGCCCGGGGGCTCCCCCCTACAGGATGTGCTTGAGCATCAGCTGCTTGATGCGCCCGATGGCACGGGTGGGGTTCAGCCCCTTGGGACACACCTCCACGCAGTTCATGATGCTGCGGCAGCGGAACAGGCGGTAGGGCCCTTCCAGCTCCCCCAGCCGCTCCGCCGTCGCCTGATCCCGGCTGTCGGCCAGGAAGCGGTAGGCCTGCAACAGCGCCGCCGGCCCGCGGAAGCTTTGTGAATTCCACCAGAAGGAGGGGCAGAAGGTGGTGCAGCAGCCGCACAGGATGCACTCATAGAGCCCGTCCAGCCGATCCCGTTCGTCCGGGGACTGCAGACGCTCCACCTCCGGCTCGGGATCGTGGGCGATCAGGTAGGGCTTGATGGAGCGGTAGTGCTCGAAGAGCGGCTGGAGGGCGTGGTTCCCGACTCACCCGCGGACGCCGCCGGACTGCGGGAGGGGGATCTCATCCTGCGCATCGACGGCGAGGAGATCCCCGATCTGAAAGGGCTGTCCGACCTGCTCAAGATACTGGAACCCGGCGACCGTATCGAAATCACCTATTTGCGCGACGGGGAGCAAAAGAGGGTGGAAGTGGAGCTCGCGGGGAGATAGTCGCCCGGGCCCCGGTGGCAGACCCCGAGGCTTCGATACTGGGGTCACATCGTTGTCCAGGGGCGGGTTTGCGGCTGAATCAATACCTTGGGTCCATGTGGGTGGCAGCCTTGCCGTGGAATCAGTGGCAGGATTGGGGTGGAATACGCTGTGTGCGGCGGTTTCGGCGGCAGTTTGGGTGAGGGGGCGGGAAAGCTGTCCGGTGCTGGGGTTTATTTTGTTGTGTTTGACGCCATCGATCTGCACGATTTTTTTACTTTGCAGTAGGGGTTAGTGAGATCGAGTTGATCTGACCCCATCGATCCAGGAGATTGAGTCTGGGACCGAGACCTGCCTTGCGTACGGCGGCGAAAGCAGCCACCGCCCCCACCTCATGCAACCGCCGGGTGTCCTGGATCCCCGCTGCCGTCAGCATGCGCCATGAGGCGGGCCCCAGGTTTCTCAGGCGTTCCACGGGGCCGCCGCGGGTGTCCGTCGGCGCCGCCACCACCAGCCGGTCATTACGAAGAGGCCGGTCAGCAGGATCAGGGCCAGGATCGGGTGGCTGAGTGCCAGCCAAGCGGCGCCCACCACCGGCCACAGGGCCAGGCGCACTACGGCGCGAGCGGCCTCGTGGTCGGCGATCCAGTTCGCCAGGGGCGGCGACCAGCGGTAATAGGCCTCGACCATCGCCCGGCCCGGTGCATGAGTGAGCAGGTAACGATCGCGGAACTGGCGCAGCAGGGCCACATAGGGCGCCTGGGGGCTGCCCCAGGCCGCAGTGGCGATGAAGCAGCGGGAATCCGATCCCCCGGCCGCGTTGCCACCGCCACCTCCATCGGCCTGGGTGGATTCGGCGCCGAACTCCAGGATCCGGGTCACCGGCGCACCGTCGGCCATCTTGCCCACGAGGACCACGGCGGACATGCCGTCGCCATCGATATCGGGTCCGGGCAGTACCTCGCTTCCCAGCCTGCCGCCCTCGACGTCACCCGGGATGAAGCTGAGGGCACGGGCCTCGGCATTGAGCAGATAGGCGCCGCCGGCACCCGGCAGGCCGTCGGGTGAAGCGCCTGGCGCCCCCGCCAGGAAGACGCCGGCGCCTTGGCCACCCACGGGCGCCAGGGCGCTGCCCAGGCGCTCTCCGGGCTTGCCCTCCACGCGCGCCAACACCTTGCCCTTCGCATCCAGGAGCACCACGGCGCCGGCGGGCCCGGGAAGGCCGGTGTGGGCGGCGCGGGCCAGGCGCGGCGCCGCCTCGGGACGGTAGCCGGGGGCCCCCGCGAGGAGGCGGCCGCCCGGCCCGGCGGCCAGGGCGCTGCCCAAGCCGGCCCCATCCTGGTCCCCCGTCGCGAGGAGGCTCGGCCCGCCGGCCGCCGCGGGGTCTAGGCGGTAGACCGCCCCGGCGCCGTCTCCGGTCCCCGGCGCGCCCACCGCCAGGAGCCCGTCGCTGCGCAAGGCCAGCGCCGTGCCGAAGCCGTCCCCGGGGGCATCCGCGGACCAGCGCCCCGTCTCGCCCAGCCCCTCCATCAGGAGCACGCTCCCCGGCGTCCCGCCGGTGCCCGGCGCTCCCACGAAGAGGCGCCCGCCGCTGCCCAGGAGTGTGGTACCGAGGCGTTCGTTCATGCCTCCTTCGAGACGCCCCAGCTCCGCGAAGTCGCGCCCGGAGAGGAAGAGCAACGCCCCGGCCCCGCCCTCCCCCG
>JALWJU010000521.1 GCA_026997055.1 Paracoccaceae bacterium
CCGCCCGACCAGGATCGGCAGCGGCACCAAGATCGACAACCAGGTACAGATCGGCCACAATGTGGTGATCGGCCGCGATTGCCTGATCTGCGGCGATACCGCTCTTGCCGGCTCGGTGCAGGTCGGCGACCGGGTGGTGCTCGGAGGCAGTTGCAAGGTATCGGACAACCTGTTCATCGGCGATGACGTGATCGCCGCCGGGGCCACGGTGATCTTCAGCAACGTGCCCGCCGGGCGCCAGGTCTGGGGCAACCCGGCGGTCAGAATCGATACCCAGATGGCAATCAACCGCGAACTGCGCCGCCTGCCGCGCCTGGCCGCGCAGATTCGGGACTTCCTGCAACAGAATGCCGCAAAAAGCACCGCAAAAAGGGAGAAATGAGCCGAACCTTGCGCGCAGAGGTTGAGTGCCGCCCTGATTTGCGCCATCCTTGGCGGATATATGGGGAATCGGCTTCGCAAGAGGCCGCGAGAAGGCGCAGCCGCCCTGTGGCTTGCGATCTGATCTGGGGTGGATAGGCTGATGCGCCGTGTCGTGATTACCGGACAGGGGACGATCAATGCGCTCGGGCACGATGTGGCCGAAACCCTGGCCGCCTTTCGCGCCGGCAGGAGCGGTATCGGCGAAATGCGCTTTACCGATATCGAACGGCTTTCGGTTACCCTGGGCGGGCAGGTGCGCGGATACGACCCGAGCGCGCATTTCAGCCGCAAGGAGCTGGCGATCTACGACCTCTTTACCCAGTTCGCGCTGCTGGCGGCCGACGAGGCGGTGGCCCAGTCCGGTCTTTCCTTCGAGGGCGAGCTGGGCGAGCGTGCCGCGGTGGTGCTGGGCAATTCCGGTGGGGGCATGCAGACGCTCGACCACAATTACCGCGAGGTGTTCGAAGCGCGCAAGAACAAGGTCCACCCCTACACGGTGCCCAAGCTGATGAGCAATGCGCCGGTGAGCCATGTCTCCATGCGCCATGATATCCGCGGCCCCGCCTTTACCGTGGCCGCCGCCTGTGCCTCGTCCAATCACGCCTTCGGCCAGGCCATGGCGATGATCCGGGCCGGGATCGTGGACGTGGTGCTCAGCGGCGGCTCCGAAAGCATGCTCTGCTTTGGCGGGGTCAAGGCATGGGAGGGGCTCAGGGTGATGTCGCGCGATGCCTGCAGGCCCTTTTCGGCCAATCGCTCGGGGCTGGTGCAGGGGGAGGGGGCGGCGGTCTTCGTGCTGGAGGAATACGAGCATGCCCGCGCCCGCGGCGCCGATATTCTGGCCGAGATGACCGGCTTTGCCATGACCTCGGATGCCTCCGATATCGTCATGCCCAATGTGGACGGCCCCCTGCGCGCCATCCGCGGGGCGCTGGCCGATGCGCGCCTGAGCCCGGAAAGGGTCGGCTATATCAATGCCCACGGCACCGGCACCCGGATCAACGACCCGATGGAATGCCGCGCGGTGTCGGCGGCGCTCGGGGAGGCGGCGGAGCGGGTGATGCTTTCTTCGACCAAGGCCATGCACGGCCATGCCATCGGCGCCACCAGCGCGCTGGAGATGCTGGCCTGCATCATGGCCCTGCGCGAGGGGGTGATCGCCCCGACGATCAACTTCGAGGAACCCGATCCCGAATGCCCCCTGGATGTGGTCCCCAACGAAGCGCGCGAGGCGAAGGTCGAAGCGGTGCTGTCCAATGCCTTCGCCTTTGGCGGTCTGAATGCGGTGGTGGCGCTGGGGCGGGTGTAGCGAAGCGCGCCGGCCTCGCGTCGCGGCCAGAGCCGTGCCTGCCGCGGCTTCACTCCGGTGGGCCACGATTTTCTGCGAATGATCGCCGTGCCGCCCCGCGCTCAGATCGGCGCCCAGATCGGCGCGCAGGCCCTGGCGAGCCAGGCGCGGGCCGGGGCCGAGAGGCGGGGAGCGAGGCGGGCGAGACATTCGGCGTGGTAGGCGTCGAGCCAGGCGCGCTCGCCGCGCGAGAGCATGTCGGGCACGATCAGGCGGCGGTCGATGGGCACATGGGTGAGCGTCTCGAAGCAGAGCATGTCGCGCGCATCGCCCGCCTCGGGGCGCTCGGCGGGCTGTACCAGCACCAGGTTTTCGATGCGGATGCCGAAGGCCCCGTCGCGGTAGTAGCCGGGCTCGTTGGACAGGATCATGCCGGGCTCGAGCGCCACTTCGCTCGCGCGGCTGAGCCGCTGCGGCCCCTCATGGACCGAGAGGTAGGAGCCGACCCCGTGGCCGGTGCCGTGGTCGTAGTCGAGATGGGCGCGCCAGA
The DNA here is from genome assembly GCA_026997055.1 of Paracoccaceae bacterium. Classification (GTDB taxonomy): domain Bacteria; phylum Pseudomonadota; class Alphaproteobacteria; order Rhodobacterales; family Rhodobacteraceae; genus JAAEUB01. The sequence continues at coordinate 2,262 of JALWJU010000521.1, forward strand.
GCGGATAGCGGGCGATGGCGTCGAGGTCGCGCCCGGCAAGCCCCCTGGGCCAGCGCAGGCGGGAGATTGCGATCATCCCCTGCAACACGCGGGTAAAGCAGGCCTTTTCCGCCTCGCCCACCGCGCCCACCGGCAGGGTGCGGGTGATGTCGGTGGTACCGTCGCGATACTGCCCGCCGCTGTCAAGCACCACCAGGTCGCCGGGGG
>JALWJU010000522.1 GCA_026997055.1 Paracoccaceae bacterium
CTCCGCCCCCCGCTCCGCCCAGTTCGACGGCTCTGGTCATCGCCTCGATCGGCCTGCTCCTGCTGCTGGCCTCGCTCGATCAGACCATCGTCTCGACCGCATTGCCGACCATCGTCGCCGATCTGGGCGGGCTTGAGCATCTGGGCTGGGTGGTGACGGCCTATATCCTCGCCTCCACCATCGTCGCGCCGCTCTATGGCAAGTTCGGCGACCTCTACGGGCGGCGGCGGATGGTGTTCATCTCGGTGGGGGCGGTTCTGGCGGGCACGGTGCTCAGCGGCGCCGCGCATAGCATGTTTCAGCTTATCGCCGCGCGCGCGCTGCAGGGGCTGGGGGGCGGCGGGCTCTTTGTGCTGGCCATGTCGGTGGTGGGCGAGATCGTGCCGCCGCGCGAGCGCGGCAAGATACAGGCGCTGTTTGCGGCGGTGTTCTCGACCTCCTCGGTGGCCGGCCCGCTGCTTGGCGGCTGGTTCGTGGACAATCTCTCCTGGCACTGGATCTTTTTCGTCAACCTGCCGGTGGGCGTGCTGGCGCTCTTGGGCTTTGCGATCGGCTTTCACCCGCTGGGCCTGCGCAAGGGGCACAGGATCGACTGGGCCGGGGCGGTCACGCTTTCGGTCACGCTGGCGGCAATCACCCTCATCGCCTCGCTGGGCGGGCGGGCATTTGCCTGGGGATCGGCCGAGATCTGCGGTCTCGCCGCCGCCGCGGCGCTGGGGCTTGCGGCATTCCTGTGGGCCGAATCGCGCGCGAGCGAGCCGATCCTGCCGCTGGGGCTTTTCCGCATGAACGTGTTCGCGGTGACCTCCGCGGTCTCCTTCATCACCGGCGCGGCGATGTTCGGGGCCATCACCTTCCTGCCGGTCTATCTGCAGCTTGCGCGCGGCGACACGCCGACCCAGTCGGGCCTGTCGATGCTGCCGCTCACCGCCGGGATCCTGGTCTCCTCGGCCTTTTCCGGCCGCTACATGCGCCGCACCGGGCGCTACAGGATCCTGCCGATCGGCGGGCTCGCGATCGTCGCCCTGGGCGCGATGCTGCTCGCCGGCATCAGCGCCGACATGGCCTATTGGCAGTTCGCCGCCCGCTCGGCGGTGTTCGGCCTCGGCCTCGGCGCGCTGTTCGCGCCGCTTACCACCTCGGTGCAGAACGCCGTGCCCAAAGAGCACCTGGGCACCGCCACCGCCGCCGGGCTGATGTTTCGCCAGATCGGCGCGTCGCTGGCGATCGCACTCTTCGGCGCGATCTTCACCGCCCGGGTCAGCGCCGCAATGGCCGCCGCGGGGGCGGCTGCTGACGGCATGGGCGAGGGCCTGCGCATGAGCCCGGAAAAGCTCGCCACCCTGCCCCCCTTCCTGCGCGAAACGATCGGCGAGGCGGTCACCACCGGGCTGGCGCCGATCTTCTGGCTTTCGGCCGGTTTTGCCGGGGTCGGGCTGCTGGTCGCGCTGCTGCTGGAGGAAATCCCCCTGGCCGGGCGCGGCGATGGAAGCGCGGAGTAGCTCCAGGCCCATTGATCCCGCACGCGCGGCCCGGCGGGCAAGGCACCGGCGCTTCGCGCTCCATCAGGACAGGTCCCACCGGGGCGCACCTGCCGGGGCGCACCTGCCGGGGCGCACCTGCCGGGGCGCACCTGCCGGGGCGCACCTGCCGGGGCGCGCGATCTTTCGCAGAAAGATCGCCCTACCGCCGGCGCAGCGCCGCCAGAAGTTCCCGGGTCGCCACCCCGTCCGCCGAAAGGCCCCTTTCGCTCTGGAATGCCCGGATCGCCGCCACGGTCTTGTCGCCGATCACCCCGTCGATCGTGCCGGGATCGAAGCCCAGCCGCTTGAGGCGGCGCTGGATCTCCTTGCGGTCCTCCAGCGAAAGCCCCTGCCCGTCGCGCGGGAAAGGCCCGACAAACGGCCCGCCCCCGGCCAGCCGGTCGGCCAGATGGCCGACCCCGATCGCATAGGCCATGGCGTTGTTGTAGCGGCGCAGAACCCGGTAATTCCTGAACACCAGAAAGCGCGGCCCCGGGTCTCCCAGGGGCTGGAGCAGCTCTGCGCCCGGGAGGTCCGGGGCCGGGCGGCCGTCCATCAGCCGCCCCTCGGCATTCACCTCCACCCCCCAGGGCTCGCCGAAGCGCCAGCCCGCGGCGCGCAGATAGGCCGCCGCCGAGGCCAGCGCATCGGTCGGGTCGTCGCCCCAGATGTCGCGCCGCCCGTCGCCGTCGAAATCCACCGCATGGGCGAGGTAGGAGCTGGGGATGAACTGGGTATGCCCCATCGCTCCGGCCCAGGAGCCGCGCATCTCGCGCAGCGTGACATCGCCCGCCTGCAGGATCTTCAGCGCCGCGACCAGCTCGCCTTCGAAGAAACCGGGGCGCACCCCGCCATAGGCGAGGCTGGCCAGCGCCGAGATCACCTCGATATCGCCGCGCCGCGCGCCGAAAGTGCTCTCGTGGCCCCAGATCGCGC
>JALWJU010000523.1 GCA_026997055.1 Paracoccaceae bacterium
CCCCAGCCGCACCAGCGCCAGCCCCGCCCCGAGAACCAGCGGAAAGCCCAGCACCACCCGGGTCTCCTCCGGCCAGCTTTCGTAGCGCGCAAGCTCCTGAAGGCTCATGTGCAGCCCGTAAAACAGCCCCAGCAGGGTCGCGTCCAGCCGTCCCTCCCGGCGCTGCCGCGCTTCCAGCTTGAGAAACGACCAGGTTCCCACCCCCACCCCGAAAACACGGTCGCCCAGCCAGGCAGCACTGAAGAGCGCCAGCACCAGCTGCGGCAGGCTGTCGGCCAGAACCTGGCCGCGCAGGCCGAGGACTCCGGCACGGTTCAGCGCCTCGACCAGCGCGAAAATGCCTACCAGCGGCGCCCCCACCTGCCCCAGCGAAAGGACGAATCCCCAGACCCCGCGCAGATTCCCGTGGCTCTTCGCCCGTATCCCGGCGCCGAAGCGGATCACCCAGGCCCGCCCGCGCAGCAGCAGCACCAGCGCCAGCACGGCGAGCAGGATCACCAGCGGCAGGTCGCGGCGAAGCTCCGCCTGCTGCACCTCGCTGCCCCAGGCCTTGGCCACCTCGCCCCATGCCAGGCGCAGCGTGGCGCCCAGATCGCCCAGCGCACCGGGCCAGGCAGTCGGATTGAGCGGGCTCGGCCCCATCTCGAACAGCAGGTCGGTCTGGCGAGCGCGCAGGATCGTGTCGATCTGGCCGATCAGCGCATCGGCCCGCGCCGCGGCCTCTTCGGCGCTCTTCAGCGGCGCCTCCGCCTCGGCAAGCTGGCGCTGCAGTTCCTCCCGGCGCTCGGCCAGGACCGCAGGCTCGCTCCCGCCTTCTTCCGGGGGCGCTCCCAGGGTGGCAAGCTGGCTTCTCAGGGTTTCGATATGGATATTGTTCCGGCTGGCATAATCGGTGAATTGCGTCCGCCAGCCGACCAGTTCGCCGCGCAGATCCATCAGCGCCTGATCCGAGGCCCGCCCCGCCTCCAGCGCCGCTTCGGCGCGGGCCGCCACCGCTTCCCAGGCGGTGTAATCGGGGCCTGCCTCTGGCATCTCGGCGGCGGGGGCTTCCGATACGGCCGGGGCGGCGCTCTGCTGCTCCTGGGCATGGCCCGCCGACGCGGCCAGCGTCAGGACCAGCAGCAGCCATGGACGCAGGAGCCGCCTCATTCCGCCACCACCGTCACGTCGGGCAGGTCACGCCTGGCGCCCTCGGCCAGCCAGGCGGGCACGGGCAGCCCCTTTTCGGCAAGGAAGGCCGGGTTGTAGAGCTTCGAAAGGTAGCGACTGCCGTAATCGGCCAGCACCGTGACGATGGTGTGGCCGGGCCCCATCTCGCGCGCCATGCGGATCGCGCCGGCCAGATTGATGCCACTGGAGCCGCCCAGCACCAGCCCCTCATGGGCGGCGAGGTCGAAGAGCACCGGCAGCGCCTCTTCGTCCGGTATCTGCCAGAGCATGTCCGGGCTGAACCCTTCGAGATTGGCGGTGATGCGCACCTGCCCGATCCCTTCGGTGATGGAACTTCCCTCGGTCTTCATCTCGCCGGTCGTGTAGATCGAATAGAGCCCCGCGCCCATCGGGTCGGCGAGACCGATCTTCACGCCCTTGGGCTGGAGCACGGCGGCGACACCGGCAAGCGTGCCCCCGGAGCCCACCGCGCAGACGAAGCCATCGACCCGCCCGCCGGTCTGCTCCCAGATCTCGGGGCCGGTCGTATCAATATGCGCCTGGCGGTTGGCGACATTATCGAACTGATTGGCCCAGATCGCCCCGTCAGGTTCGATTTTTGCAAGTTCTTCGGCCAATCGGCCCGAATATCGCACGAAATTGTTCGGATTTCGATAGGGGGCGGCGGGGACCTCCACCAGTTCCGCGCCCGCCAGGCGCAGCATTTCCTTCTTTTCCCGGCTCTGGGTCTCGGGGATCACGATCACCGTGCGAAACCCCATCGAAGCCCCGATCAGCGCCAGCCCGATGCCGGTATTGCCCGCCGTACCCTCGACGATGGTGCCGCCGGGGCGCAGCGCCCCGCGCGCCAGAGCGTCGCGAATGATCCAGAGCGCGGCGCGGTCCTTGACCGACTGGCCCGGATTCATGAACTCGGCCTTGCCAAGGATTTCGCAGCCGGTCGCCTCGCTCGCCGCGCGCATGCGGATCAGCGGGGTATTGCCCACGCTCGCCGCCAGATCTTTCGCGATATTCATGCTGCCTCCCGCGCTTGTCTCACTCCTGTCTATGCAGCGCGCGAGGCAAACTCAAGCGCACCCGCGCAATCTGGGACGGTTCAGCCGCAGCCACAACGCCAGCAGGACGAGCGGGCCGCAATTGGCCTCGCCCGAGGAGATCAGCTCCATCAGCCGTTCGAACGAGATCACATGACTCTGGATATCCTCCGCCTCCGTCTCCAGCCCGCCTACCCCTTGCATGGACGCATCAAGGCTCGCAAGCCCCACATAACAATAGAAAAACTCGGAATTGGCGCCGGGGCTGGGATAGCTGGCCGAGACCAGTTCCAGCCCTTCGAGCTCCAGCCCCGCCTCCTCGCGCGCCTCGCGCCTCGCCGCCTCTTCCGGGCTTTCGCCCCCGTCGATACGCCCGGCAATGGGCTCCAGCGTCCAGGGCCGCGCATCATGCCGCAGGAAGGGGCCGTAACGGAACTGCTCGATCAGCAGCACCAGATCGCGCGCCGGATCATAGGGCAGCACGAGCGCCGCATCGCCGCTGACAAAGCCGGCCCGCTCCACCGGTGCGCTCATGGCGCCATCAAAGCGGCGGAAGCAAAGCTCCGACTGCTCCACGGTGAAGAACCCGGCCCAGGGCAGGCGCCGGGCACTCTCCTGCACCGCCTCGCGCCCCCAGTCCCGGCGCAGGCTGGCCGGGGCCGGATGCTCCCGCCCGCGCAGGCGCGCCGCAGCGCGGGTGCGGACCATTCCCAATCGCGACCGCAGCGCCTTCGCCGGCACCCGCCCGGCGCAAAGCGCGATCTCGCCGATCATCAGCGCCCCCGCCCGCTCCATGCCCGGCGGCGCATAGGCGAGGCAGCGCACCGTCCGCAGACGCTCCGCCTCTTTCCGGGCAGGGCCGGCGGGCTCCGGCCCCTCCTCCATCTCCGGCAGCGGCGCCGCAATGTCGCGCATGGCCGCCTCCAGCCCGGACTCTCCGGCCAGGACTTCCACCACATATTCGACCCAGGCGCGGAGCGCCGGCGCCGGCGCGACAAAGAGCAGCCCTGCCCGCCCGTCCAGCACATGAGGCACACCTCCCTCCGCCCCGGGCAGACCCGGGGGCATCCGGGCTGCATCGGCAAAGCCCTCGAGCAGCAGCAGCGCCGTCACTCTCGCCCCTCCATCCCGATCAGGCTCCCCGGCACCATCAGGGCCACCGCCGTGCCACCCGCTCGGTCAGCCATCCCCCGGCCAGCCCGCCGACCACCAGCGCCGCGACCAGCTGCGGGCTCTGCCCGGCAAGCTGCAGGTAATCGACTGCCAGCGAAAACATGTCCTGCAGCGCCTCGACCGGCCCGTGATAGAGCTTGTTCAGCGCCTTTTGCAGCATCCTGTAGCCGGAAAAGGTCAGCAATACCCAGAAGACGAGCAGGACCGAAGATGTCAGGCCGATCCCCAACCCCCCCGAATGCATCTGATCCGCGCGCTTTCCGGTGAAGGTCCAGCCGACCAGGACACCGAAGCAGGCACTGACCGGCGAAAACAGCCCCACCGCCGTGCCCTCGGGCAAGAGCGGCTTGAACAGCTCGGCGCAGAACCAGCCGAGGGCGGCAAAGAACAGGGCTCCGACGAGACGGGCGGCAGTAGGCATGGGGGAGATTAGGCAGTTTCCGGCAGGTTTTTCAATGGCGAGTTGCGCTGATCCGGGTGGGGGATGCGCGCCCCTCAGAGCACTTCGTCAAGAGCTCGGATCAGCCTTTTCACTTCCGTTTCGGTCGTATAGTGCACGAAGCTCATGCGCAGCACGCCCGTCTCCAGATCCACCCCCAGCGCCTCCAGCGGACGCGTGGCGTAGAAATCTCCGCCGCCGGCCATGACGCCATGTACCGCCAGTTCGCCGGCCACCTCTTCGGCCTTGCGCCCGAGATCCACCGCCACGGTGGGCGCGCGCCCCGCCGCCTGTGCCGGGCCGAGCAGGCGCAGATCGTTGCGCGACGACAGGTAGTCGAGCAGCGGCTGCAACAGGCGCGCCTCATGGGCCGCCATCAGCGCCGATACCCCGGCCGAGCGCGCCCGCGGCCCACCCCCGATGCCATGATGAGCCGCCAGCGCGTCGATATAATCCGCCATGCCCGCACAGGCCGCGACCTGGGCATGATCCGGCCCGGCGGGGGTGAAGCGCTTGCAGAGGCTGTCGCCATTGAAATAATGCCCCTGATTGGGCAGGCGCTCTCCCAGTTCGCGCCGGATCGCCATGATCCCCTGATGCGGGCCATAGGTCTTGTAGGCCGAAAACAGGTAGATATCCGCCCCCAGCGCCGCCACGTCCGGCAGGCCGTGAGGCGCGGCCGATACCCCGTCCACGCAGGACCACGCCCCGGCAGCGCGGGCGCGGGCGCAGATGTCGGCGACATCGTTCATCTCTCCTATCACATTGGAAACATGGGGGAAAACCACGAGACGCACCTTGTCGTCCAGCAGCGCCTCCAGCGCCGCCGGATCCAGATGGCCGCTCTCCGGCTCGATCCGCCATTCGCGTATCTCGATCCCGCGCGCGGAAAGCCTGCGCCAAACGCCCGAATTGGCCTCGTGGTCCTGATTGGTGACCACGATCGCATCGCCCGCGCCCAGCATCTCGCCAAAGGCCTGGGCCAGCACATAGGTGTTCTGGCTGGTCGAAGGGCCGAAGGACAGCTCGTCTGCCTCCACCCCCAGCATCGCCGCCAGCCGCAGGCGCGCCTCCTCCATCTCGCGCTCGGCGATGATCGAGGCCTCGTAAGGCGCACCGGGCTGCACCTTGCGCGCGATGTAAAAGCGCATGAGCCGGTCGATCACGAAGCCCGAGGCAAACGATCCCCCGGCATTCTCGAAAAACGCCATCTCCCCCAGCCCAGGCTCCTCGAAGGCCGGAAACTGCGCCCGCACCCAGCCCAGATCGAGCCCGCTCACGCCCCTTCCTCCAGAGCAGCACGGATCTTCTCGGCAATGGCGCCGATCTCCTCCATGTCGCCCATCACCCCGGGCCGGCCCAATGCCAGACCGTCAAAGCGCGGAATCACATGGAAATGCAGATGAAACACCTCCTGCCCGCCCGCCTCTTCGGAAAATTGCTGAAGCGTGATGCCATCGGCCCCCAGCGCCGCACGCGCCGCGCGCGCAAGCCTCTGCGCCACCTTGACCACCGCACAAAGCGCCGCCGGATCGGCATCGAGCAGATTGCGCATGGGCGCCTTGGGGATCACCAGCATGTGCCCCCTGCTGCGTGGCATGATGTCCATGAAGGCCAGCACCTCTTCGTCTTCATGCACCTTGACCGCCGGAATCTCCCCACGCAGTATCCTGGCAAAGATGTTGTTTTTGTCGTAATCCATGACCACCTCCTTTGCCCACAGCTATAACGACTCAGACGCACAGGTCCACCACCGCGCACCGGGCACCCCGCCGAGCAGCGCAGTTTCCTGACCGACACCACGGAAAAACAGGCGCCCGATTCCTCGCGCGCCTGTTTTCACCTTTCCCGAAATACTCCCGCCGGAGGCACGATTTTTCGCGAGAAAAATCGCCCCCTCACTCGGCCGCAATCCGCTGCGGTCCGCGCACGGCTTCCCACAGGATGGTCGAGCGCCGCCCGGAGCGGCAATACATCAGCACCGGCCCGTCCACGGCGTCGATCGCATTGGCAAGCTTGGCCAGGAGCTTCGGCGTCAGCGCCCCGTTGAGATACGGGATATAGGCCATGCTCAGCCCCAGCTTCTCGGCAATCGCCGCCAGGTCGTCGAAATCCGGCTGGTCGTCGGCCTCGCCGTCCGGGCGGTTGCAGATGATGCCCTTGAAGCCCATCGCCCCGATCTTGTCGATATCCTCCGGGCCGATCTGGCCGCAGACCGATACCTTGCGGTCCATTTGCTTGATGTCCATGCTCTTCCTCCTGTCAGACTGTCTCAGAGCGCGTTGATCGGGGTCTTGAGATAGACGGTACCGTTATCCTCGGGATCCGGGAAGTGGCCGGCGCGCATATTGACCTGGATCGAGGGGATGATCAGGCGCGGCATGTCGAGCTGGGCGTCGCGCTCGGTGCGGAAGCGGATGAAATCCTCGCGCGTCTTGCCCTCGCCCACATGGATATTGTGCGCCTTTTCCTCGGCGACCGTGGTTTCCCAGCGGATCTCGCGCCCGTTGGGGCCGTAATCGTGGCACATGAAAAGCCGGGTCTCGTCGGGCAGCGCCAGCACCTTCTGGATCGAGTCGTAGAGCGTGCCCGCGTCGCCGCCCGGAAAATCGGCCCGCGCCGAGCCCGCATCGGGCATGAACAGCGTATCGCCCACAAAGGCCGCATCCCCCACCACATGGGTCATGCAGGCAGGCGTGTGGCCGGGCGTGTGCAGCACCTGCACCTCCATGTTGCCGATCCGGTAGCTGTCGCCATCCTCGAACAGAGCGTCGAACTGGCTGCCGTCGCGCTCGAATTCGGTGCCTTCGTTGAAGATCTTGCCGAACACGTCCTGCACCACCTTGATATTGGCGCCGACGCCGATCTTGCCGCCCAGCTTCTCCTGGATATAGGGCGCGGCCGACAGGTGGTCGGCATGGACATGGGTCTCGATCAGCCATTCGAGCTCGAGGCCGTTTTCCTCGATGTAACGGATGATCTCGTCGGCGCTCTCATAGGAGATGCGCCCGGCGGCATAGTCGAAGTCCAGCACCGAATCGATCACCGCGCAGGCATTGCTGCTCGGGTCCTTCACCACATAGGAGATGGTATGGCTGTCATCGTCGAAAAAGGCTTTCACCTCGGGTTTCACACTTACTGTATCACGCATTGTTTCGGTCCCTTCGGATATCGGTCACGGCCCTATCGGCCAAGTTGATATTCAATTTATTGCATGTGTTCGAGAATACAAGGGGCCGGTTGATATTTGATGAAAACGCTCGGATTTGTCGCAGGCAGCCGGGGGCGAGGCGAGACAGGCACGGGCGCAGCCGGGCAGAACCGGCCCGGGCCTCAGGTCCGGCAGCGCGCGGAACCGGCAATCCGCCCCCGCTCAAAAGGCCGCGGCCTCCTCGGCAATGGAGTGCAGCAGCGCCTCGACTTCCTGCATGACGCCTTCGGGATATTCCCGATAGCCGATCACCACCTCCCCCGCACGGTCCGCGACAAAGATGCCGTAGGGACAATAGGCGACATTCATCGGATCGGCCTCCATCACCCTGCGGCTAAGGCTGGCCGAACAGAAGACGAAAATCCGCGCATCGTCGAACAGCACCACATCCGAGCCCACATCCGGCCCGGTACGGGCCAGCATTTCGCCCACATGGCTGACATAATCCACTTTCAGCCCGGCGCCGATAATCGCATTCTCCACGCTTGACGCGGCATCCTCGAACGTCCCGTCGTAAGGCAATGTCACATATCCCGCCCCCTCCCCGGCGCGTGCCGGCATGGCGGTGACGATGGCAAGGCAGGCGGTCAGGATGAACTTGCGCATGTTTGCTCCCTGAATGACGAAAGGCGGGGCCGAAGCCCCGCCTCCCAGCGTCGGAATCGTTCGCTTCTCAGCCGAACATATCCGAGGTGATCCCCTCGTACCAGCCAAAGCTTTCCTCGTAGGTCGCCTGGCGCATGGCGGCATCTTCGCCGGTCTTGGAGATGAAGCCGTCCACCTTGGCGATCTTCTCGTCGGTGGCCTCGTAGGTGGCGCCGACCTTGACGCCATCGTTCTCGTCGAGCGAGGACCAGCAGGTATTGGAGAACTTGGCCGGGAATACCGCCGAGCCGGTGAGCTCCCCGCGCACCGCATTGGCGCAGACCTTGGCCTGGCTGTTGGCGGAAAAGCCGGACTTGGGCATGTCGCCCTGAGCGCAGCTGTCGCCGAGCACATGGATATTGTCATCCATCTTCGAGCGCAGGTCGCGGGCATGGACCGGGGCCCAGTTGCCATCGGTGATCCCGGCCATTTCGCAGATGCGCCCCGCCTTCATCGCCGGGATGACGTTGCAGACATCGACCTTGGTCACCTCGCCGTCGATGTCGATCGTCATCGCGCCCGGGTCCACCGAGACCTTGTCGCCGCCGAAATCGGGACCGACCCACTCGATCATGCCGTCGTAATGCCGGCTCCAGCCATCCTGGAACAGCGCCATCTTCGAGAATTTCGGCTTGGGATCGGCGATGATGATCTTGGCGGTGGGGTTATGCTGCTTGAGGATGCGCGCCACCATGCTGACCCGCTCATAGGGGCCGGGCGGGCAGCGATAGGGGTTGGGCGGCGCGACCATGGCATAGGTGCCGCCCTCGGGCATGGCCATGATCTGGGCGCGCAGAAGCTCGGTCTGGCTGCCGGCCTTGTAGGCATGGGGCATTTCGTTCTGGGCGCTGATGTCCCAGCCGGGCACGGAGCCCTCCACGAAGTCGATGCCGGGGCTGAGGATCAGCTTGTCATAGGGGATCGAATACCCGCCGGCCGTGGCCACGGTCTTGGCATCACGGTCGATGCCGGTGGCCCAGTCGTGGACCACGTTGATGCCGTATTCCGCCGCCAGGGTGCCGTAGGAATGGGCGATATAGTTCAGATCGACCAGCCCGCCCAGGTAGAGATTGGAAAAAAAGCAGGTGTAATAGGTGCGCGTGGGCTCGATCAGGGTCACGTCGATCGCGCCCTGGCTGTCCTTGGCCAGGTAGCGCGCCACGGTGGCGCCCCCGGCCCCGCCGCCGACGACCACGACTTTCGGTCGCCCGTGCGAAGCCGCCCGCACCATGGGCGCGGCCAGTGCCGCCGTTGCCCCGGCGGTGGCACCGATAAATCCTCTCCGGTTCAGTTTCATGTGGCTCTTCCTCCCGTTGAAGCCCGTGTCACAGGCCGTTGAAATATGCTGCCAGCGCGGCAATCTCTTCGTTCGACAGCCGTCCGGCCATCATCTGCATGACCGGATGCGGCCGGATCTTTTCCTTGTAGGCATGCATGGCGACGACGAAATCCTCCACCGGCCAGCCGGTGATCGAAGGGATGCCCTCGTCGCTGCCGTCAACCTGGTGGCAGGTGGTGCATTCGCTGGAAAGGTATTCGCCATAGGCCGGGTCTCCGACCAGCGCCAGCACCTCCGGGGACAGGTTCGGCAGCTCGCTCACATCGGTGGGCTCGGCCTCGGGAATGTCTGCCGGGTTGTCCGAGAACAGCCGCAGATAGGCCAGCAGGTCGGCGCGCTTCTGCTCGTCCTTGATACCGCGGAAATTCATCCGCGTCTTGCTGACCAGCGCCTTCGGGTTCTCGATATAGGCGTCCAGCGTGTCCCAGGTCCAGACCAGCCCGCCGGCCCTTTCGCGCTCCATCCCGGCCGAGTAGCGGTAGCCCTCGACCGCGCCAGCCGGCCGGCCGAAAACGCCGTTCAGCATCGGGCCGACCCGGTTTTTGGCCCCCTCGCCCACCTGATGGCAGGACTTGCAGGCCTTGAATACAGCGGCGCCCCGCTCCGGATCGCCATGGTCATGGGCGGCCGCAGGCGCAGCCCACCCGAGAGCCGCCAGCGCAGCCAGGATATACAGTTTTGCTTTCATCATGGGAGCATTTTAGCCCAAACGCCCCCGCAACAAAGTTATATTAAAATAATCCTATTTGTATTTCAGTTCATTTTCCCTAACGCCTGAAAGGCTGAACGGCGCACCCTTGCGCTCAGCGCATGGCTGCATGCGATCGTGGACCATCCCGGCCGGCGCCTCGCCCGCTCCGCGCCCTCATTCCCAGAGTTCCACCTCCAGGCCCCGGGCACGCATCTCATCGCCTCGCGCCTGAACGAAACGCTGGAAATTCGGCTCCTCCCTGTAGGCATCCCAGGCCACGTATTCCAGCGCGCGCGCATGGTGGAAGGGCTTGAAATATCCCGGCAAAACAAAGGCCAGCGCCTCCTCGGGCTCCGCGTCCGAGGCAAAGAACAACGTCGTCGGCGTGAAGCTCACCCCCCAGCGGCGCGCCAGCTGCTTTTCGGTCATTTCCGTGCCGTCGAAATCCACCGCCTCCCGGTCGCCCCACAGATTGAGCTGGACGACATAGTAATTCTCCTCGATCAGCTCCACGATTTCCTCGCGGCTGAAATTGACCTCGTGCATCTCCTTGCAATAGGGGCAGCCACGCTGCTCCACGATCACCATCAGATCCCTGCCCTGCGCGGCCGCATCGGCAAGATCCTCGCGCATGTCGAGGAACGTATCGGCAAACCAGGGCTGCTTGTGCAGACCGTCATCGCCCAGCTCCTGCGCCGCCCCTGCCCCGGCCAGACCCGCCACCGCCACCAGCCAGACGACAAATCCCCTGAAAACGCGCATCTCCTCCTCCCTGAAAAAGACAACGGCGCCGCCAGTAT
>JALWJU010000524.1 GCA_026997055.1 Paracoccaceae bacterium
TGGCGACCGAGATCAGCAGCCAGATCGTCCACTTGGTCAGGCGCAGGCGCAGCTTGTGCAGGTCCCATTTCGCCCGGTGCAAGCGGATGCGGGCGTTGCGGTCGCCCTCGATCCAGCGTTCGACGGTGATGAACAGGTCGGTCCAGACCGTCTGCGGGCAGGCATAGCCGCACCACACCCGCCCCAGCGCCGAGGTGAACAGGAACAGCCCCAGCCCGGCCATGATCAGGAGGCCCGCGACGAAATAGAACTCGTCGGGCCAGATCTCGATCCAGAAGAAGAAGAAGCGCCGGTTCGCCAGATCGACCAGAACCGCCTGATCGGGCAGCTTGGGGCCGCGATCCCAGCGAATCCAGGGGGTGATGTAGTAGCTGCCCAGCAGCACCACCATCAGGCCCCATTTCAGGTTGCGGAAGAACCCCTTGACCCGGCGCGGAAAGATCGGCTCGCGCGGGGCGTAAAGCGCGGGTTCTCGCTCGTCGCTGGTGCTGCTCATGTCGGGGGCCTTTCGATCCTGCTCACGCCGCATCTGGTGACAAGCGCGGCCGTGTCATGCCTTGACCTGCATCAAGAAATCCGGGGCCGGGCCTTCAAGCGGGCGTGCCATTCGGTCGCACGCGGCCATGCCCGAGCCATGCCCGAAACCCGCGCGGCCCGGCGCCGGACCGCCATGCCCGGCGGGAAAGGCGGCCCCTGCATCGCGCCCATCCGCGCCGCCGCCCCTGCATCCGCGGCCCCGGCCCCGGAATTCCGGGGCGGGGCCGCAGACCGGAAAAGTGCACCGGTTCCCCTTCGGATGTGAACAGGACTGGGGAACCGGTGCCGGATCCCGCGGACGCAAGAGGGAGCATCCGGGGACCCGTTCCTACTCGCCGCCGCCCTGCTGGTGCACCCAGGTGGCGACCTGGCGAATCTGCGATTCGCTGAGGCGTCCGGCCCATGCGGGCATCACGCCCTTGCGGCCGTTCTTCACGCTCGCGGTGATCGACTCGGCATCGCCGCCGTAAAGCCAGATGGCATCGGTCAGGTTGGGCGCGCCAAGCTCGCGCATGCCCTTGCCGTCGTCGCCGTGGCAGCTGGCGCAGTTGTCGGCAAAGACCTCGGCCCCCTGTTCGGCCAGCGCGGCATCGGCCTCGCCGCCCGAGATCTTCAGCACAGACTGCACCACGGCGGCCAGTTCCTCGTCGGACAGGACCTCGCCCCAGGCCGGCATCTCCGAGTCGCGTGTGTCCTCGTCGTCGTAGAAACGGATGCCGTGGCTGACCGTGGTGTAGATGTCCTCGATCGTGCCGCCCCACAGCCAGTCGTCGTCGATCAGGCTGGGAAAGCCCTTCGTGCCGTTGGCGCCCGAGCCGTGGCACTGCGCGCACCAGGTGCGATAGACCGCCGCGCCGCCGTTCATGGCGTAGTTCTTCAGCTCGTCATCCGTGGTCAGCTGATCCAGCGAGGCATTGACGAGCTTGCTGTCGATGGCGGCGTTCTTCTCCTTGTATTTCTGGATCTCCTTCTCGAGCTCGGCGCGCGAGGAATAGCCCAGCAGGCCCGGGGTCGCCCGGTCGCCGAGGATCGGCCAGGCCGGCATGGCGATGGTGAAGGCGATCCCCCAGATGATCGTGGCATAGAAGGTCCACAGCCACCAGCGCGGCAGGGGGTTGTCATACTCGCGGATGCCGTCCCATTCGTGGCCGGTGTCCGGCGTTTCCGGGGCGTCCGTCTTCTTGCTCATGTCCGTGCCTCCTGTTGGGGCTTGCGGTCGTGCTTCTCGGCGGCCTTGACGTCGGCTTCCAGGTCGTCGCTGCGTTCAAGCGGGATCGACGCGGCGTTCCTGTAAAGGCGGCGTGCGCTTGGCCTGAAGGCCCACAGGGCGCCTGCGGCGAAGAACAGGTTCAGCCCGACAAGGCCCCAGGTGTCCGCGAAGTAGCGAAGGATGGAATAGGTGTCCTGCATGATCCGTTCTCCTCAGCGGCTGGGCAGGGGTTCGAAGGTCGAGAAATCGACCATCGTGCCCAGCACCTGCAGATAGGCGATCAGCGCATCCATCTCGGTCAGCTCGGGCTGGCCGTCGAAGTTGCGCACCTGCACGTCCTTGCCGCCCCTTTCGGCCGCCGCGCCATAGCGCGACTGCAGCCCCTCGGTATCGGCATCCGGGTCGGCCTGCGCCAGGAAGTCCGCCCGCGCGTTCTTCAGCATGTCCTCGGAATAGGGCACGCCGACGGCCGCGTTGGCGCGCATCACGTCCTCGATGTACTTCCCGTCGATCTTGCGCTTCAGCAGGAAGCCGTATTTCGGCATCACGCTTTCGGGCACGACCGACTGCGGATCGACCAGGTGGTTGACGTGCCACTCGTCCGAGTAGCGCCCGCCGACCCGGGCCAGGTCCGGCCCGGTCCGCTTCGAGCCCCACTGGAAGGGGTGGTCATACATCGACTCGGCCGCCAGCGAGTAG
>JALWJU010000525.1 GCA_026997055.1 Paracoccaceae bacterium
GCGAACTTGATCGAGGTGGCCGGGCTCGCCCCGGTGCCGCCATTGTGGCCCGAGATCAGGATCACGTCGGCCTTGGCCTTGGCAACGCCCGCGGCGATGGTGCCCACGCCGCTGGACGCCACCAGCTTCACCGTGACCTTGGCGCGCGGGTTGATCTGCTTGAGGTCGAAGATCAGCTGTGCAAGGTCCTCGATGGAGTAGATGTCGTGATGCGGCGGCGGGCTGATCAGCGTCACGCCCGGCGTGGAGTGGCGCAGGCGGGCGATAAGCTCGGTCACCTTGAGGCCCGGAAGCTGGCCGCCCTCGCCGGGCTTGGCGCCCTGGGCGACCTTGATTTCAAGCTCCTCGCACTGGTTCAGATACTCGGCGGTGACGCCAAAGCGCCCGCTCGCCACCTGCTTGATCTTGGCGGACGGATTGTCGCCATTGGGCTCGGGGGTGAAATGGGCCGGATCCTCGCCGCCCTCGCCGCTGTCGGACTTGGCGCCGATGCGGTTCATGGCGACGTTGAGCGCCTTGTGCGCCTCGGGGCTCAGCGCGCCAAGGCTCATGCCCGGCGTCACGAACCGCTTGCGGATGGCGGTGATGCTCTCGACCTCCTCGAGCTTGACCGGCTCGCCCAGCGGCTTGATGTCGAGCAGGTCGCGCAGATGGATCGGCGGATTGGCCTGCATCCGGGCCGAATACTGCTTCCACAGCGAGAAGCTCGCCCGCTCGCAGGCCTGCTGCATCAGCTTCATGCCCTGTGCGCTCCAGGCATGGGTCTCGCCGCCAGAGCGGGCCTTGTAAAAGCCGCCGATGGGCAGGATGTCGGCACTCTGGCGCCAGCCCTTGGCGTGGATTTCCTCGAGCTTCTTCTGGATCCCGTGCAGGCCGATGCCGGAGATGCGGCTGGTCATGCCGGGGAAATATTCGGCCACCATGGCGCGGCTGAGGCCGACGGCCTCGAAATTGAGCCCGCCGCGATAGGAGCTGAGCACCGAGATGCCCATCTTGGACATGATCTTGAGCAGCCCCTGGTCGATCGCCTCGCGATAGCGGGCGGTGATCTCGGTGAGCGAGCCTTCGAGCAGGCCGCGCTCGGCGCGCTCGGCAAGGCTGTCTTCGGCCAGGTAGGCATTGACCACGGTCGCCCCGCAGCCAATCAGCACCGCGAAATAATGCGGGTCGATCGCCTCGGCCGAGCGGACATTGAGCGAGGTAAAGGTGCGCAGGCCCTTGCGGGTGAGCCAGGAATGCACCGCCGAAGTGGCGAGGATCATCGGCATGGCGATCCGGTCCGGCCCCTGCCCGCGATCGGAAAGCACCAGGTGGCCGGCACCCGAAGCCACCGCCTCTTCGGCCACCTTGCGGATGCGAGAAAGCGCCTCGGCCAGCGCGCCCTCGCCGGCATCGGCATCGAAGGTGCAGTCGATCTCGACCATCGGCGCATTGAAATGGCGCACCAGTTCGTCGAACTGCGCATTGCCGACAAAGGGGCTGTCGAGCACCAGCACATCGGTCTGAGAACTATCCTCGTCGAGCACGTTCTTGAGATTGCCGAACCGGGTCTTGAGGCTCATCACACGGTATTCGCGCAAGGAGTCGATCGGCGGGTTTGTCACCTGGCTGAAATTCTGGCGGAAATAGTGGCTGAGCGGACGGTACTGATTCGAAAGCACGGCGCTGGGGGTGTCGTCGCCCATGCTGGCGACCGGCTCCTTGCCGTCCTCGGCCATGGGAGCGAGGATCTGCTCGAGCTCCTCCAGCGTATAGCCGGCCGCCACCTGCCGGCGGCGCAGCTCCTCGCCGGTATAGAGCGGGCGCTCGGTGACGCCGGCGAGCACCTCGTCAAGCTCGCGGATCCTGCCGACCCATTCACCGAAGGGGCGGGAGGCGGCGAGCTTGTCCTTGAGCTCGGTATCGTGGAACAGTGCGCCTTCCTGCATGTCCACGGCGATCATCTGGCCGGGGCCGAGCGCGCCCTTTTCGACCACGCTTTCCTCGTCCACCGGCACCATGCCCGCTTCGGAGCCCGCCATCAGCAGCCCGTCGCCGGTGACGACGTAGCGCATGGGCCTGAGCCCGTTGCGGTCGAGCCCGGCGCAGACCCAGCGCCCGTCGGTCATGGCGAGCGCGGCGGGGCCGTCCCAGGGCTCCATGGTGGAATTGGCATAGGCATACATGTCGCGCCATGCCTGGGGAAGCTCGACCGCCTGTTTCGACCAGCTTTCGGGCACCAGCACGGTCTTGGCCATCGGCGCCGAGCGCCCGGCGCGCACCAGCACCTCGAACACGCTGTCGAGCGCCGCCGAGTCCGAAGCCCCCTGGGCGACGA
Organism: Paracoccaceae bacterium; assembly: GCA_026997055.1. Lineage (GTDB taxonomy): Bacteria > Pseudomonadota > Alphaproteobacteria > Rhodobacterales > Rhodobacteraceae > JAAEUB01. The sequence continues at coordinate 2,318 of JALWJU010000525.1, forward strand.
TCGGCTTGATGTCCTCGGCCATGTCGCCGAAGATGTTCGACGCCATGCGGATCTCGTGGCTCTTGAGCCAGTTGAGATTGCCCTTGAGCGTGTTGATCTCGCCGTTATG
>JALWJU010000526.1 GCA_026997055.1 Paracoccaceae bacterium
GTTTTTCCGATGTCCACAGCGTTACCGTTGGCGCGTTATTCTGGCTGGCACAGCAAAACGGATGGCGGGCCGAACGGCCGCGTCGGGTGTGCACCGCACGCGGAAACGTCTCGCCCAAGCCCCCCAATGCGTCCACCAACTCGGGACGGCCGACGATCAAGATTTTCGCAGGCCACCTCCCCGACACCGTTGATCGGGCGGAATCGACGCTTATCGGTGCCAGTCTCGGCTTCTACCAGCGTGGCAGCATGGTTGTACGCCCGGCCATGGTGCCAGTCGCAATCTCGGGCGACCGGCAGGTAGATGCCCCTCGCCTCATCACCGTTGATCGGCACCATTTGACTGAAGCCTTCACCAAGGCTGCCAACTGGGAACGCTTCGATGCCCGGGCCAAGGACTGGGTGCGTATCGACTGCCCGCGTCATATTGCCGAAACATATCTGTCGCGCGAGGGTCAATGGCGCCTGCCCGTGCTCACGGGGATCATCAACGCGCCGACGCTTCGCCTGGACGGCTCGATCCTAGACATGCCCGGCTATGATGCACGCACGGGGCTGCTGTTCGATCCCCAAGATACCCGGTTTCCGACCATGCCGCGCGATCCCGACCGCGCAATGGCATTGCGGGCGCTGGGCTATCTCAAGGACCTGATCTCGACCTTTCCCTTTGTCACGGTAGCAGATCGGGCCGTGGCACTGTCGGCCATCCTGACGGCGCTGGTGCGCCGCTCGCTGCCCACAGCCCCGCTACACGGCTTCAACGCACCGACGGCCGGGACAGGCAAGTCCATGCTGGTCGATCTCGCAAGCCTGATCGCCACCGCCCGATCAGCGCCGGTGATCGCACAGGGAAAGTCCGAGGAGGAAATGGAAAAGCGGCTTGGCGCTGCGCTGATTGCAGGCGATGTGCTGATCGCCATCGACAACTGCGAAGAACCGCTGAGCGGCGAACTCCTCTGCCAGACCATGACGCAAACCAGCCTCAAGGTCCGCATCCTTGGCAAGTCCGTGAATGCCGAGGTGCCGAGTAACGCCACGATCTTTGCCACAGGCAACAATCTGACTTTCGAGGGAGACATGACCCGCCGCTCACTTCGGGCCACGCTCGATGCCGGGGTCGAACGGCCCGAGCTGCGCGCCTTCGAGCGTGACCCCACCGCTATGGTGAAGGCCCAGCGCGGGAATTACGTCGCCGCGGCGCTCACCGTGCTGCGAGCCTATCACATTGCCGGCCGACCACAGCAGCGCCCACCGTTGGGCTCGTTCAACGACTGGTCGCGCTGGGTGCGCGATGCGTTGATCTGGCTCGACGAGGCAGACCCCTGCGACACGATGGAGGAGTTGCGCGGGGCCGATCCCAAGCTTGAGGCATTGACCGCCGTTGTCGAACAGTGGCGCGAAGTCATCGGCATGGATCGGGTCAGTGTCCGCCAGGTCATCGATCGCGCGACAGAACAACGCGCGCAATTCCATGGCGGTTCAGAATTCGTCCACCCCGAGTTCCGCGAGGCGTTGCTACGAGTCGCTGGTACGGGAGGGGCGATCAATGGTGCAAGGCTCGGAAAATGGATCAGCGCACACCAGAACCGCGTCGTCGGTGGGCATCGCCTGGTCGCGGCAGGGGTGTCGGCAGGGCGGGCGCGCTGGCAGCTCGAAAGGGTGGAAACGGCCGCAACAGCGATCCACAGCGGTTCTGAAAGTTTCCGGAAGCATGCCGATGCGTGAAATTCATTCCCGATCCGTCTGGTGGGTTTGGTGGCTTTGGTGGGGATATTCCGGTCGGAATCTATGTTTGTCCGAAAAACTGTCAAAGCCGAAGAACACGTCGCTGAAAGCGCATTACCCCAACGCCGTGCGATCCGTGACAACAACGATGAACAGGGGGAAACACCCCACCAATCTCCACCATTCCCACCAGACAATTCGTCAACCGATGCCAATAACCGATCCGCATCGTGAAACTTTCAGAACCGTCGTTAACCGGAGGATGGGCGGGTCTCGGGCCATCGGACGGTTCCTTTTGCGCCCATTCGTTTGTGGGGGGGCTTGGCGCATCGCGTCGCCAGCGTCAGGGGGCAGAAATGACTAAACTCGACAGCCATGAAACCAAGACCGCCTTCGCCGCGCGCGTCGGTTTGACCAAGGGGCGGATATCACAGCTGATTGCCGAGGGGCTTCCCGTGCGCCCGGACGGCACCATCGACGTGGCGAAAGGACTTGCCTGGATCGAGTCAAACCTCGACCCTGCCCGGCGCCACAAGGGCGGTGCCCCGTCTGCCTCCACCCGCACGGCCACGCTGGCCGAGGCCAAGCGGCTGCACGAGATCGTCAAGGTCCAGCGCGCCCGGCTGGCCTATGAGCGCGAACAGGGCAAGCTGATCGACGCCGAGGAAGCCCAGCGCACGGTGTTTGCC
>JALWJU010000527.1 GCA_026997055.1 Paracoccaceae bacterium
GTGTCCACCTCCCTTGCCGCGTCTTCCAGCGCCATGCTCAGCCCTCCGTGCCCGTGCCCGTGCCCGTGTCCGCGCCCTTGTCCGTGCCCGCCCCCTCAAGCGGCTGGCGCATCTCCACGAGGCGGGCAAAGAAGCTCGCCCCGATCGGCGCCACCGCGTCGTTGAAATCGTATTTCGGGTGATGCACCATCGGCCCGTCTCCGGCGCCGAGAAACAGATAGGCCCCCGGGCGCTCCTCGAGCATGTAGGAGAAATCCTCGGCCCCCATCTCGCGCCGCTTGTCGGTCACCACCCGCGCATCTCCCACCACGTCGCGCGCCGCCCTGGCCGCTTCCTCGACCTTCTCGGGGTCGTTCACCGTGGCCGGATAGCCGCGCTCGTATTCAAGCTCCGCCTCGCAGCCGAAAGCCGCCATCTGGCCGGCGACGATCGCCTTCATGCGCTCTTCCACCATGTCCTGCACCTTGGGCTCGAAGGTGCGCACGGTGCCCCCGACAAAGGCAGTGTCGGGGATGATGTTGTCGGCGCTGCCCGCATGGATCTGGGTGACCGAGACCACCAGATCCTCGGTCGCGGCGTGGTTGCGGCTGACGATGGTCTGGATCGCCTGCACCAGCGAAGTGGCGGCGATCAGCGGATCGCGCGTCTCCTGCGGAAAGGCGCCGTGGCCGCCCTTGCCCTTGATATGGATGTGAAAGCTGTCCACCGCCGCCATCACCGGCCCCGGCGCCATGAAGAAGGCGCCCTCCTCGTGATCGGGCATGTTGTGGATCGCGTAGACCTCACTGATGTCGAAACGCTCCATCAGCCCCTCGTCGCACATCACCCTGGCGCCGCCGCCGCCCTCTTCGGCGGGCTGGAAGATCAGCGCGACCCGGCCCCTAAAGCGCCGCGTCTCGGCCAGATAGCGCGCCGCCCCCAAGAGCATCGCCGTATGCCCGTCATGGCCGCAGGCATGCATCCGCCCCGGCACGGTGGAGGCATAGTCGAGCCCGGTCATCTCCTCCATCGGCAGCGCGTCCATGTCGGCGCGCAGGCCGATGGTCGGCCCCGGACCCTGCCCCTCGATGATCGCCACCACGCCCGAAACCCCGATCCCTTCATGGATCTCTTCGATGCCGAATTCACGCAGGCGCTCGACCACATAAGCGGCCGTCTGGTGACATTCGAGCTGCAATTCCGGATGCGCATGAATCCAGCGCCGCCAGGTCTTCATGTCCTCGGCAAAATCCGCAATCCTGTTGATCACCGGCATGTTTTCCTCCCGCGCATGATTTGCTAAGCCTTCGCGCCGACAGGACCCGAAAAAAGGCGCGCGCGCAATGGCAAATCCGCCCCGAGACCCGATATTTGATCAAAAGGAGGGCCTGCCCCGCCTGCTGGAAATCATGCGCCGCCTGCGCGAGCCGGAGACCGGCTGCCCCTGGGATATCGAGCAGGATTTCGCCACGATCGCCCCCTATACGATCGAAGAGGCCTACGAAGTCGCCGACGCCATCGAGCGCGAGGCCTGGGGCGAGCTCGAGGGCGAGCTGGGCGATCTGCTCCTGCAGGTGGTCTATCACGCCGAGATGGGGGCCGAGGCGGGGCTGTTCGACTTCGACAGCATCGCGCGCAGGATCTCGGACAAGATGATCGCCCGCCACCCGCATGTCTTCGGCAGCGAGAGCCGCGAGAAAAGCGCCGAGCAGCAGAGCCGCGACTGGGAGGCGCTCAAGGAAAGGGAGCGCGGCGCGGCCGGCACGCTCGACGGGGTGGCGCTGGGCCTGCCGGCGCTGCTCAGGGCGGTCAAGCTGCAAAAGCGCGCCGCGCGCGTGGGATTCGACTGGCCCGACATCGCCCCGGTGCTCGACAAGGTGGCCGAGGAAGCGCGCGAACTGGCCGAGGCGCGCGCGCGATTGACGCAGCAGGAGGTGGAAGAGGAAATGGGCGACCTGCTGTTCGTGCTGGCCAATCTGGCGCGCCACCTTGGCGTGGACCCGGAAGCGGCCCTGCGCGCGGCCAACGCGAAATTCGAGCGCCGTTTCAAGGGGGTGGAGCGCGCTCTTGAAGCCGTTGGGCGGCGCCCGGAACAGGCCGGCCTCGAAGAACTCGACGCGCTCTGGGAGGCCGAGAAGGCGCGGGAGCGGGTCGCGGGACAATCCTGAGCGTTTCGATTGGGTATTGACCTGAGTGTTTTTCTCAGGTTTAACTGCCCCAGCAACAAGGAGATGCGCAAGATGAAACACGCCCCCCTTCTCGCCCTGGCGCTGGCCGGCGCCACCGCCCTCGCCACCGCCGCCGCCGAGGCGCTGGCCGATGAGGTCAATGTCTATTCCTACCGCCAGCCCGAGCTGATCCGGCCGCTGATGGACGCCTTCAGCGAAGAGACCGGCATCGCGGTCAATATCGCCTTTCTCAACAAGGGCA
>JALWJU010000528.1 GCA_026997055.1 Paracoccaceae bacterium
ACGCAAGCAAGTCATGGGCTTACACCCAATATGACCAGAAGGTGATGGGCGATACCGTCACCCCCCCCGGCGCCTCGGCCGGCGTGGTGCGCGTGCATGGCAGCGACAAGGCGCTGGCCTTCACCTCTGACGTCACCCCGCGCTACGTGGCCGCCAACCCCTTCGAAGGCGGCAAGCAGGCGGTGGCCGAGGCCTTCCGCAACCTCACCGCCACGGGCGCCCGCCCGCTCGCCGTCACCGACAACCTCAATTTCGGCAATCCCGAAAAGCCCGAGATCATGGGCCAGTTCGTCGGCGCGATCCGCGGCATCGGCGAAGCCTGCCGCGCGCTCGACATGCCCGTGGTCAGCGGCAATGTCTCGCTCTACAACGAAACCGACGGCGCCGCCATCCTGCCCACCCCCACCATCGGCGCGGTGGGGCTGATCGACGATATCAGCCAGATGATCGCCGGCAAAGCCCGCGAAGGCGACCTCGCCCTGCTCCTCGGCGAAAGCGGCGGCCACCTCGGCCAGAGCGCGCTTCTGGCCGAGATGTGGGGGCGCGCCGAGGGCGATGCCCCACATGTGGACCTCGCCGCCGAGCGCCGCCACGGCGACTTCATCCGCGAACAGCGCAGCCTGATCCGCGCCTGCACCGACCTCTCGGACGGCGGCCTCGCGCTCGCCGCCTTCGAAATGGCCGTGGCCGGGGGCATCGGCATCCGGCTCGACAGCGACGACATCCCCACGCTCTTCGGCGAGGACCAGGCCCGCTACCTGATCGCCACCGGCTGGGACCAGGCCGAGGCGCTGATGGTCGCCGCCGGCCGGGCCGGGCTGCGGCTCGAAACCGTCGGACGCTTCACCGGCGAGGCCGTGGCCTTTGGCCCCCACTCCGCCCCGCTCGACGCGCTGGCCCGGCTGTGGCACACCGCCTTCGCCGCCAGCGTCACCTGAGCCCCCCACCCCGGGCGCGCCTTCCCGGCCGTTTCATCGCTCCGGCAAAGGCTCCGTTCCGCAAGGGCTTCATGCAGCGCCCAAGGGGCCGGCCAGCCGCCGGATGCGGTCGAGGTCGAGATGCGCTTCGACATGCGCGGCAAGTGCGTCGAGGGTGGCCTCCAGCCCCTCTTCGTAGGCGAGCGCGCCCGAGGCATCGGCCGCATCGGAAGCACCGCCCAGCTCCGCAAGACAGGCGGCGCGGAAGGCATCGGAGGCAAACAGGCCGTGCAGGTAGCAGCCGCGCACCTTCCCGTCGGCGCTGGCGGCGCCTTCGAGGCGACCGTCTTCGAGCCGCAGGAAGGCCCGCGCCCGGTCGGGGCCGGCGGTTTCGCCGAGATGGATTTCGTAGCCGGTGAGAGCGCAGCCCGCGGGGATGTAGGTGGCCTTGCAGAGGGAAAGGTTCTTCTTCTCGCCCATGGTCGTGGTCACGTCGAGATGACCCAGACCGGGGGCGCGCCCCGGCGGCCCTTCGATACCGGCCTCGTCGATGATCTCGCGCCCGAGCATCTGATAGCCCCCGCACAGGCCCAGCACATGACCGCCGCGGCGGATATGAGCGGCAAGGTCGATATCCCAGCCCTGGGCGCGGAAATCGGCGAGGTCGGCGATGGTGGACTTGCTGCCGGGGATCAGCACGAGGTCGGCGTCGCCCGGCAGGGGCCGGCCGGGGGGGATCAGGCTGAGGGAGACGCCGGGCTCGGCCCGCAGCGGGTCGAGATCGTCGAAATTGGCGATGCGCTTGAGGCGCGGCACTGCGATATGCAGGCCACCAGTGCGCCTCGGGCCGTTGGCAAGGTCGAGCACGTCTTCGGCGGGCAGGCGCCAGGCGTCTTCGAACCATGGGAGCGTGCCGATATCCTCCCAGCCGGTGCGCCGGGCGACCTCGGCCGCACCCTCGGTAAAGAGGGTGACATCGCCGCGGAACTTGTTGACGATAAAGCCCTTTATCCGGCCGCGATCCGCCTCGGGCAGCACCGCATGGGTGCCGACAAGCTGGGCGATCACCCCGCCCCGGTCGATATCGCCCACGAGGATCACCGGCAGGGCGGCGGCCTCGGCAAAGCCCATATTGGCGATGTCGCCCGCGCGCAGATTGGTTTCGGCGGGGCTGCCCGCGCCCTCGACCAGCACGAGGTCGGCGCTTTCGGCGAGGCGCTGGAAGCTCTCCAGCACCGGCCCCAGAAGCTCGCCCTTCATCGCCGCGTAATCGCGCGCCCTGAGCGTGGCGCGGCGCCTGCCCTGCACCACCAGCTGGGCGCCGGTCTCGCTTTCGGGCTTGAGCAGGACCGGGTTCATGTCGGCAAGCGGCTCACGCCCCGCCGCGCGCGCCTGAAGCGCCTGGGCGCGGCCGATCTCGCCACCATCCACGGTGACGGCGGCGTTGTTGGACATGTTCTGCGGCTTGAAGGGGGCGACGGCGAGGCCC
>JALWJU010000529.1 GCA_026997055.1 Paracoccaceae bacterium
CCACGAGGCCGCGCGGGCGATGATACTTGAACGAACGCCCCACCAGCACCTGCCCCGCGCCCAGCAGCGCCGAAGCCAGCGTGTCGCCGCGATAGCCCTGCATCCGCCGCCCGTTGAAGGTAAATCCCAAACGCTGCGACCGATCCAGCAGCCGCCCGCCCGTCTTCAGCCGCACGCTCATCCGCCCACCCTCTTCATCTTTCCGAAAATACTCCGGGGGGTGCGGGGGGCAGCGCCCCCCGGCCGGTCGGATTGCACCGGCAATCCGAAACCGCTCATCTCCAACCCTCCCAGCCGGGCCGCTTGCTGCGGATCGCCGCCAGCACCTCTTCTGGAGGCGCCAGCGTCTGCGCCGGATAGGTGGCGAATACCTCCAGCGTCACCGTGTCGCGCGCCGCGTGAAACCACTTGCCGCAGCCCGCCGCATGGCGCCAGCGCTCGAAATGCACGCCCCGGGGATTCTTGCGCTCGAACAGATAGGCGGCGAATTCCTCCTCCGACGCCTCCGGCCCCCGGCGCGCGATATGCGCCTCGCCCCCGGGCGCAAGCTCGGTCTCGTCGGCCATCACCCCGCAATACGGACATTCCAGCAGCAGCATTTCCCGCCTCCCTCTTGCGCCTGACGCGCCTAATGCGCCACCCCCGCGGCCACGCTTTCGTCGATGAACCGCCCCTCGCGAAAGCGCTCGAGCCCGAAGGGCGCGGCCAGCGGCCCCGGCGCGTCCTTGGCCACCAGTTCGGCCATCGCCCAGCCCGAGCCGGGGATCGACTTGAAGCCGCCCGTGCCCCAGCCGGCATTGATGTAGCAGCCCGCAAGCGGGGTCTTCGACAGGATCGGCGAGCGGTCGCCGGTCATGTCCACGATCCCGCCCCACTGGCGCATCATCCTGAGCCGCGAGATGATCGGAAAGGTCTCGACCAGCGCGCGCACGGTTTCCTCGATATGGTGGAAGCTGCCGCGCTGGGTGTAATTGTTATACCCGTCCGCGCCGCCGCCGATCACCAGTTCGCCCTTGTCGGACTGGCTCATGTAGCCATGCACGGTGTTGGCCATCACCACCACGTCGATGGCGGGCTTGATCGGCTCGCTCACCAGCGCCTGCAACGCCACGCTCTCGATCGGCAGGCGAAAGCCCGCCATTTCCGCGAGCACCCCCGAATGGCCCGCCACCACGATGGCAAGCTTCTTCGCGCCGATATGGCCCCTGGTGGTCTCGACCCCGGTGACGCGCCCGCGCTCCTGCGTGATCCCGGTCACCTCGCATTTCTGGATGATGTCGACCCCCATCGCCGAGCAGGCGCGCGCATAGGCCCAGGCCACCGCGTCATGGCGCGCGGTGCCGCCGCGCGGCTGCCAGAGCGCGCCCAGCACCGGATAGCGCGGCCCGGAGATATTGATGATCGGCACCAGCTCCTTGACCCGCTCGGGGCCGATGAACTCGGTCGCGACCCCCTGAAGCCGGTTGGCCTGCGCGGTGCGCAGATAGCCGCGCTTTTCGTGCTCGGTCTGGGCCAGCATCAGCACCCCGCGCGGGCTGAACATCACGTTCATGTTCAGATCCCGGCTCATGGTCTCGTAGAGAGCGCGCGCCTTCTCGTAGATCGCCGCCGAAGCATCCTGGAGGTAATTGGAGCGGATGATCGTGGTGTTGCGCCCGGTATTGCCGCCGCCGAGCCAGCCCTTTTCCAGCACCGCGACATCGGTGATGCCGTGATTGCGCGCGAGATAATAGGCGGTGGCCAGCCCGTGGCCGCCCGCGCCCACCACCACCACCTCATAGGCGGGCTTCGGCGCGGGGCTTCGCCAGGCGCGCTCCCATCCCTGGTGGTAGCGGACAGCCTCGCGGGCAATGGCAAAGGCGGAATAACGGCGCATGGATGATTCCCCTCGAAGCCCTTCAGGTCGTCTCGCCAGTTACTCTACCCATAATCCCGGCCCTGCCAATACGGGAGAACGCCGCTTGCAGGGCAGAAACCGACACGCCGCATTTCAGTTCCCGCATTTCTCGCGCCATGCCTGCCGCCCACGCCCCGAAGCCGAAGCCCGGGCTGCGAAACCGCTTTCGGAAAACCGCCGCCCGAAACGACCGGGGCGCAAACGCGCCACCGGCGGGCACGGCGATTTTCGCGGAAAAATCGTGCGGCGCGCCCTATGCTCCGAAGCGGCCGACCCAGCGCGCGATCAGCCTGTGCTGCAGCCAGCGCGAGCGGCGCGCCCAGCCGCGCGCGCCCGGCGGCCGTTCGCGCTCGGCGCGCGGGATCGCCGCGCGCCGCTCCATGTCGCCGGTAAAGATGGCAAAGATCAGCGGGCGGCCGCCTTCGGTCCGCACATGGCCGGCGAGGCTGGAAACGAAGTTGAGCGAGCCGGTCTTGGCGTGGATCCGGTAGCCCGCCCCGGGATC
>JALWJU010000530.1 GCA_026997055.1 Paracoccaceae bacterium
GCCGATGCCCTGCCTGCCGCTGCCCCTGCGCATATGGGCATGTGGTCGCCACATGGCTAACCGTCTGCGCGCACGGAATCTTCTGCCAGGGCAGGGGATACGGCATGACAAGGGCCAAGCTATCGCAGGAATTTGCCCATGAAAAGGGCATCCGCGGGCAATTGCCTCGCGGATGGCGGGTTTTGGCGCAAGCCCGGGACGAAGTCGGGGCAAACCCGGGAGAAAGGAGGGAAATCATGCGAAATCCGGCGGCGCGCATCGCGGTCAAGGGGCTTTTGCGGCGATTCTCGCGGATGCGGCTCCGGCGGTGGCCTGATGGCGGAAACGGCCCTGTCCGGGGAGGAGGGGGAGGAAACGGCCCCTCGCCCCCGGAATTCGCGGCCCCGGCGGGGGCGCTGAGTCTGGGGCGCTAGCGCGTGAACTTCTTGTACTTGATGCGCCTGGGCTCCAGCGCGTCGGGGCCGAGGCGGCGCTTCTTGTCCTCTTCGTAATCGGCGAAATTGCCCTCGAACCATTCCACATGCGCCTCGCCCTCGAAGGCCAGGATATGGGTGCAGATGCGGTCGAGGAAGAAGCGGTCGTGGCTGATCACCACCGCGCAGCCGGCGAAATCCACCAGCGCGTCCTCGAGCGCGCGCAGGGTCTCCACGTCGAGGTCGTTGGTGGGCTCGTCGAGGAGCAGCACGTTGCCGCCTTCCTTGAGCAGGCGGGCCATGTGCACCCGGTTGCGCTCGCCGCCCGACAAGAGCCCCACCTTCTTCTGCTGGTCGCCGCCCCGGAAATTGAAGGCCGAGCAATAGGCGCGGGAGTTCACCTGCGCATCGCCCAGCTCGATCACCTCGCCGCCGCCCGAAATCGCCTCCCAGACGGTGGCCTCGGGGTCGAGATCGTCGCGGCTCTGGTCCACATAGGCGAGCTTCACCGTGTCGCCATAGGTGATCGTGCCTTCGTCGGGCGCTTCCTGGCCGGTGAGCATGCGAAACAGCGTGGTCTTGCCGGCGCCGTTGGGGCCGATCACCCCGACGATGCCGCCCGGGGGCAGGGAAAAGGAAAGGTCCTCGATCAGGAGCTTGTCGCCCATGGCCTTTTTCAGCCCCTCGACCTCGATCACCTTGGAGCCCAGCCGCGGGCCATTGGGGATGATGATCTGGGCGCGGGTGAGCTTTTCGCGCTCGGACTGGCTGGCAAGCTCGTTATAGGCGTTGATCCGCGCCTTCTGCTTGGCCTGGCGCGCCTTGGGGCTCTGGCGCATCCATTCAAGCTCGCGCTCGAGCGTCTTCTGGCGCGATTTGTCCTCGCGCGCCTCCTGCTCGAGGCGCTTTGCCTTCTGCTCGAGCCAGCTCGAGTAATTGCCCTCGTAGGGGATGCCCCGGCCGCGGTCGAGTTCGAGGATCCAGCCGGTGATGTCGTCGAGGAAATAGCGGTCATGGGTGACGATCAGGATCGTGCCCTTGTAGTCGATCAGGTGCTGTTGCAGCCAGGCGATGGTCTCGGCGTCGAGATGGTTGGTGGGCTCGTCCAGGAGCAGCATTTCGGGGGCTTCGAGCAGCAGCTTGCAGAGCGCCACCCGGCGCTTTTCGCCGCCCGAAAGGGTGGTCACGTCCGCGTCGTCCGGCGGCAGGCGCAAAGCCTCCATCGAGATATCCACCTGCGCGTCGAGATCCCAGAGATTCTGCGCGTCGATCTCGTCCTGAAGCCGGGCCATTTCCTCGGCGGTCTCGTCGGAGTAGTTCATGGCCAGCTCGTTGTAACGGTCGAGAATGGCCTTCTTTTCGGCGACGCCCAGCATCACGTTGCCGCGCACGTCGAGCGAAGGGTCAAGCTCCGGCTCCTGCGGCAGATAGCCCACCCGCACGCCCTCGGCCGCCCAGGCCTCGCCGGTGAAATCCTTGTCGATCCCGGCCATGATGCGCATGAGCGTGGACTTGCCGGCGCCGTTCACGCCGACGACGCCGATCTTGACCCCGGGCAGGAAGGACAGGCGGATGTTTTCAAAGCATTTCTTGCCGCCGGGATAGGTCTTGGAGACGCCATCCATGTGGTAGACGTATTGATAAGCAGCCATGATTTCCTCGCGCGTGTGATGGTCCGGCACCGGTTTGGCACTGGATAGCCGAGGGGCGCGGCGGGGGCAATGGGGCGGTTTTATGCAGGCAAAATGAATACACCAAGATAGCGCGCTTTCAAATCGCGGACATACTGGATCGGGTCCTTTGGAACAGACGTACGTGGGAATAAATCATCAACATCAGCCTTTCCTCTGGTCACCCATTCCCAAAGACGTTCGGGGGCTCTCTCTGTGCTGGTAACAAGGATCTGATTATCATCAAATCGCAAGATTTCCCCAAGGTGCGAGAACGGTAAAGCGCCATTTCCAAGCAGGGCGACCCACTCCGCGCGAA
>JALWJU010000531.1 GCA_026997055.1 Paracoccaceae bacterium
CGACCAGGGCGACCCGATGCGCTACCTCGAACTGGCCGAGATCATCGAGGAGCGCGACCCGCATTACCTCGCGGTGCTCGCCACCCGCAGGCGGGCGGTGGCGCAGATCGAGATCCGCGTCGAGGCCGCCTCGGACGAGGCGGGCGACGTGGAGATCGCCGAGCGCATCCGCGACTGGCTGGGGCGCGACGAGCTGGCCGACGAGGTGTTCGACATACTGGATTGCATCGGCAAGGGCTATTCCTTCACCGAGATCATCTGGGATACGTCGGAGGGCCAATGGCAGCCCGCACGTCTGGAATGGCGCGACCCGCGCTGGTTCCGCTTCGCCTCGCACGATCTGGCCACGCCGATGCAGCTTGCCGATGACGGCACCCATGCGCCGCTCACGCCCTTCAAGTTCATCTTCGCGCGGATCGGCGCCAAGTCCGGCCTGCCCCTGCGCTCGGGGCTTGCGCGCGTTGCCGCCTGGGGATGGATGTTCAAGGCGTTCACCCAGCGCGACTGGGCGATCTTCACCCAGACCTATGGTCAGCCGCTCAGGATCGGCAAATGGGCGCCGGGCGCCAGCGAGGAGGACAAGGACACGCTGTTTCGCGCGGTGGCCAATATCGCCGGGGATTGCGCCGGCATCATCCCCGACACCATGTCGATCGAATTCGTCGAGGCGAAGAACGTCGGCTCCGCGCACCGGCTCTACAAGGAGCGCGCCGACTGGCTCGATCAGCAGATCTCCAAGGCCGTGCTGGGCCAGACCGCGACCACCGACGCGGTGACCGGGGGCTTGGGCTCCGGGCGCGAGCACCGCGAGGTGCAGGAGGATATCGAGCGCGCCGACGCCCGCGCCCTGGCCGCGATCCTCAACCGCGATCTGATCCGGCCCTGGGTGGATCTCGAATGGGGGCCGCGGGCCAGCTATCCGCGCCTGGTCATCGCCCGCCCCGAGCCCGAAGACATCGCCGGGCTCACCGCCGCGCTCGGCACGCTGGTGCCGCTCGGCTTCAGGGTCTCGGCCAGCGAAGTGCGCGACAAGCTGGGGCTGACGAAACCCGGCGCCGGGGACGAAATCCTGGGGGAAATTCCCGCCAATCCGGCGCCAAATCCGCCCGCGCCGGCCCTCGGGGCCGAGGCCCCGGAGCAGACTTCGAAAATTAAACGGGTTTCCGGCGAATTTAAACGCTATTTCGGCTTTCCGGGTGGTGTGGCCCATCAGGCGGCACAAACGCACTCAGCGGGCCGCTCAGCGCGTGATGATGAAACGCCGGATCCCGCCGATCTGCTCACCGAGCGCCTTGCCCGCGAGGCGCACGCGCCGATGCAGGCCATGCTGGAGCAGATCGAGACCATTCTGGCCGCCGCCTCCGACCTCGACGAGGCCCACCAGATGCTGCGCGCGGCTTTCGGCGATATAGACCACGCCCCGCTTGCCGACCTGCTGGCCCAGGCGATGATGGCCGCCGAAGCCGGCGGGCGCGCCGAGCTGGAGGAAGAGCGTGGCTGATCCGAAGCTTCTCGCTACTTTCCGCAAGCCCTTCCCCGAGGCGCTGGCGGCGTTCCGGCTCCGGCTGGGCAATCTGGTGCCGACGCGGGCCTGGGACGACCTGCGCCATTCGGCCCATGATCGCGCCTTCGTGGTGGCCGGGGCGCTCAAGGCCGATCTTCTGGCCGATCTCGCCGCTGCCATCGACAAGGCGATTGCCGAAGGCACCGGGCTCGAAGAGTTCCGCCGCGATTTTCGCGCCATTGTCGCCAAACACGGCTGGCATGGCTGGACCGGCGAGGGCTCGTCGCGCGGCGTGGCCTGGCGCACCCGGGTGATCTGGCAGACCAACATGCTCACCTCGCTGGCCGCCGGCCGCTGGGCGCAGCTGCAGGAAGGCGGCTTCAGCTATTTCGTCTACCGGCATTCGGGTGCGGCCCATCCGCGGCTCGATCACCTGTCCTGGGACGGGCTGATCCTGCCCGCGGATCACCCGTTCTGGCAGACCCATTATCCGCCCAATGGCTGGGGCTGCGGCTGCCGGGTGCTGGGAGCGCATTCGCGCGCCGGGGCCGAGCGCGTCGGCGGCAAGCCCGGCAAGAAGCTGCCCGAGGGCTGGGACAGGCGCGAGGCGAAGACCGGCACCCCCCCGGGCATCGGCAAGGGCTGGGATTATCCGCCCGGGGCGAGCGTGGCACAGACCGTCAGTTTCGCGGCGCGCAAGCTGCGGAAGTGGCCAGCCTTGATCGGGGCGCAGTTTGGCGAGGGCATTGCCGGGATCATCGAGCGCGCCTGGCCGATATGGGTTGCCGAAACACAGGCCGGGATCAGCCACAATCCGGCGCTCGTCGGCAGTCTGAGCAGCGACCTGGTGCGCAGGCTCGATGAGATGTCGAAAGCGCCGGCCAGCGCCGAGATCATGCTGCGCCCCGGGCTCGTCAGAGGGCCAAAGGCCACCCGCCACGAAAGGAAGGGCGACGCGCTGCCCGAAGAACTCTGGCTCACCCTGCCCAGGCACCTGCGTGATCCGCAGGCGGTGCTGCTGGACCGGAAAACCGGAAACCTGCTTTTCTATCTGGGCGACGGCACCCGCCCGGGGCAAATCGCGGTCGTGCTGGATTACTTCACACGCAAGCCTTCGAAGGACGTCACCAACATGATTGTTTCTGCCTATGTGCCGAACCTGGAAGAGGTGCGCAGACGGCTTGCATCCGGGAAGCTTGAAATCCTGTCGGGAAGTCTGGAGTGACGGAGGGCCGGACGTCCCCTCATTAACTAGCGTTCGGCTTGTGCCGGGACGGTTTCATGGACTCCGAATTTTCCATGGTCGTCACTCCTGAAGGAAACATAACCATGATCGAGGTTGAACTCAAGGACGAGGCGATAACGCAGGCGCTGGAGCGGCTGCATCGGCATCTGACCGATCTTTCGCCGGTGATGAGCGCCATCGGCCAGATCATGATCGAGGGCACGCGCCAGCGCTTCCTGGAAGGGGTGTCGCCCGAGGGTGAGGCCTGGGCGCCCAAGTCCCCGGTGACGATTGAGGCTTACAAGCGGCGCGGCCAGAGCGTCGATTTCCGCCCGCTCTTTGGCCCCAGCCCCTCGGGAACCGGGCTGTTCGGCACCATCGACATGCAGGCGGGGCGAGATTACGTCGAGGTGGGCTCGAACAAGATCTACGCGGCGGTGATGCAGTTCGGCGCAAGGAAGGGCGCGTTTGGCGCCACCTCGCGCGGCTCCCCGATCCCCTGGGGCGACATCCCGGCCCGGCCCTACCTGGGCATTTCCGAGACCGACCGCGAGAACATCCTCGCCGAGATCGACGACTGGCTCCAGCGCGCGGCAGAGGGAAATTCACAGCGCAATTGAAGGGCGATTGACAAAGCCCGCCGCCCGGCGCAGCCTGTGAAACGGGCCTGCGCCCGGCCGCCCCCGCAAACCGTTGTGGGTGTTTTCGCGCGCCGCGCCCGGGCAGTCTTGGCCCATGAGCAAGACTGCCCTCACCACCGCCCTCATGGGCGCGCTCGATCTCGATGCGGACAAGGCCGCGCAGCCGCGCGCGCCTGCCTGGGTGCATCTTCTGCCGGCCGGCGCGGTGCAAACCATCGACCGGCGCGGCCCGTATCGGGTCGCGGATGCCGAAAGGCTGATCGCGACCAGCTTTGCCGCCGCGCCCAGGCTTCCGATCGACGAGAACCATGCCACCGATCTGGCGGCCCCCAAGGGCCAGCCGGCGCCTGCGCGTGGCTGGATCACGCAGATGGAAGCTCGCGAAGACGGCATCTGGGGCAAGGTCGAGTGGACCGAAGCCGGCCGCCAGCTGGTCGAGGACCGCGCCTATCGGGGGCTCTCGCCGGTGATTGCACATGACAAGAGCAAGACGATCCGCGCGATCCTGCGCGCCAGCCTCGTCAACAATCCCAACCTGCGCGGGCTGACCGCGCTTCACCAGCAACAGGAAAATGCAATGGACTGGACGGAGTATCTGAAGGAACTCCTGGGCCTCGGCGGCGATGCCACCGACGACCAGATCAGGGAAGCGCTGGAAAAGGCGCTCAAGGGTGCGACCGAGGAGGCGGCGCAGGCAAGCCTCGCGCCGGTCGCCAAGGCGCTCGGGCTCGAAGACGGGGCCGGCAGCGAGGATATCCTCGCGGCTCTCCAGGCGCGCATCGCCGAAGGGCAGGAGGATGATGCGGGCGAAGGCGAGGAAGGCGAGGTCGTGACTGCGCTGCAGGCCGAACTGGCCCAGCTGACCCGCGAACTCAATGCGGTGCGCGCCGAGCGCGCCCGCGAACGGGCCGAGGCCTTCATCGACGCGGAAATCAAGCGCGGCAATCCCGTGCCCCGCAACATGCGCGATCACTACATCGACCGCCACATGGCCGACCCGGAGACCGTCGAGAAGGAACTCGCCGCCATGCCTGCCCTGACCCGCTCCGGCACCATGGCCGTGCCGCCGGCCATGAAGGACGGCAAGGTCGCTCTCAATGCCGCTCAGCAGGAGGCCGCTCGCCTGCTGGGTATCGCCCCCGAAGATTACGCCAAGACGCTCGCCGCCGAGCGCAAGAATGAGGAGGCTCTCTGATGGCCGCACTTTCCGCTGACCGCAACACGCCCCGCCTTGAGGGCGACATTCGCCAGGGCGATGCTGCCGCTTCGGTGAAGATCTATGCCGGCGCGCTTCTGATGCGCGACAGTTCCGGCAACCTCACCCCCGGCGCCACTGCCACCGGCGCGGTGGGGGTGGGCCGCGCCGAAGCCCAGGTGGACAATTCCTCGGGCTCTGCCGGCGACCTGACGGTCGATTACCGCCCCGGCGTCTACCGCTTCGACAACTCGACCGGCGCTGACGCCATCGCCAAGGCCGATATCGGCGCCAAGTGCTACATCGTCGATGACCAGACCGTGGCCAAGACCGACGGCACCGCCACCCGCAGCCCGGCCGGCATCATCGACGGCGTGGACGCGAATGGCGTCTGGGTGCGCCTCGATGAAGCCCTGACCAACGCCACGTAAGGAGGCATTGCAATGCTCTTGAATTCCACCAACCTCAAGGCCCTGAGCACGGGCTTTTCCACCGCCTTCCAGGGCGGCCTCGGCCAGGCGCCGAACCAGCGCGAGCGCGTTGCCACCGTGGTGCGCGCCTCGCAGAAGGAGCAGTCCTATGGCTGGATCGGCAAGGTCCCCAATGTGCGCGAATGGATCGGCGCCCGGGCGGTGCAGAACCTCGCCGCGCATGATTACTCGATCAAGGAAAAGCCCTGGGAGCTGACCATCGGTGTGGACCGCGACGATATCGAGACCGACAATCTCGGCCTTCAGGTCCGGGGCCCGCCAATCCCGCACGCACAGTTTGGCAGATTTGCTCCCTGAACAGGCGCTGCGGCGCTGGAACAGTGGGGCTGTTTCAAGCCGCTGCAACGCATTCAGGGAGCAAATCCGCCAAACCCTTCGGGCACTCCGGGCGCTTCATCTCAGTGGCCCGGCGCGCTTGGAAAGGGACCCACCCTGTCCGGCGCGCGCCAGACCCCTGATGTTTCGCGCCCGGAGCGCTGTGCGCGCGGGATTGGCGGGCCCCGGACCTGTGGTCCGCTGTTCACCGAGATGGGCCGGTCCACCGGCGCCAAGTTCGACCAGCTGGTGTTCGACCTGCTCAAGGCCGGCTTCTCCACCACCTGCTATGACAACCAGTATTTCTTCGATACCGACCACCCGGTGCTGGACGCGGATGGCAACGAAATCTCGGTCGCCAATACCGATGGCGGCACCGGCACGCCCTGGTTCCTGCTCGATGTATCGCGCGCCCTCAAGCCGATCATCCTGCAGATCCGCAAGGATTTCGAGTTCGTCTCCAAGACGGCGGTGACAGACGATCACGTCTTCACCAACAAGGAATTCCTGTTCGGCGCCGATGCGCGGGCCAATGTGGGCTTCGGCTTCTGGCAGTTTGCCTGGGGCTCGAAGCAGACCCTGAACGCCACCAATTACGAGACCGCGCGCGCCGCCCTCCTGGGCATGAAGGGCGATTACGACCGCCCGCTCGGGATCAACCCGCGCCTGCTGGTGGTGCCGCCCTCGCTGGAAGGCGCGGCGCTGGAGATCCTCAATGCCGAGCGCGATGCGAGCGGGGCCACCAATGTCTGGAAGGGCACCGCCGAACTGCTGGTCGTGCCGTGGCTGGCGTAAGGGAGGCTGAGCAATGGCGAGATCGTCCAGGAAAAAGACCGCCCCCGGCATCCGTGTCATCGGCCCGAAGGGCGGCTTGCGCCGCGCCGGCCTCCGGTTCGGGCCGGGCGAGACCGACATCCCGCTCGACCGGCTGAGCGAGGAGCAGCTCGCCGCGATCCGCGACGAGCCGCGCCTGGTCGTGACCGATATCGAAATCCCGCTGGAGGGCGAGGTCGAGCCTGTACCCGACGGCGGCTGAATACCCCCCCGGAGAGGGCGGTGGCGGGCCTTCGGGTCTGCCGCCGCCCGGATCGGGCCAGTAAACAGGAGCAGCCCAAGTGGCCTATACGACCGAGGCAGACCTGATCGACCGCTATGGCGAGCGCATGCTGGTGCTGCTCACCGACCGGGCGAGCCCGGCCACGGGCACGATCGACAGCGCCGTGGTCTCGGCCGCCATCGAAGGGGCCGAGGCGGTGATCGACGGTTATCTCGCCACCCGCTATGCGCTGCCGCTTTCGGCGGTGCCGAAACTGATCAGCGAGATCGCCGAGGCGATTGCCATCTGGAAGCTGCATCCCGGCGCGCCGGATCCCAAGATCGAAGCCGATTACAAGGGTGCCATGGCGCTGCTGGGCGACATTGCCGCCGGCCGCGTGCGCCTCGAGGTGGCTGGCGTGGCCTCGGCCGAGACCGGCGGCACCGGGGCGCGGCTGACCGACCGCGACCGCCCGTTTACCGAAGACAACCTCAAGGGGTTCATCTGATGATCGCCGATGTGATCACCCGCCTGGAAGCGCAGGTGAGCGACCTTGCCGGCCGCGTCCAGGGCGCGGCCGATTTTGCCGATCTCATGCGCCGCAACCAGCTGCCGCAGGTGACCCCGGCCGCGCATGTACTGAGCCTCGGCATGACCGGCAGGGCGGGCGAGAGCTCAACCGGCTTCTTCACCCAGATCTTCGAGCAGGTGATCGGCGTGGTGCTGACCATCCGCAGCCATTCCGCCACTGGCGAGCGGGTGCTGGATGACGCCGAGGCGCTGATCATGGACGTGATCCGCGCCATTGTCGGCTGGGGGCCGAATGACGAGATCGGCGTCTTTCGCCTGGTGCGCGCGGGCCTCGTGAGCATGCAGGCCGGCACCCTGGTCTACCAGATCGACTTTTCCATCACCGACCAGCTGAGGGTAACGCCATGAGCACCACCTCCCATCCCCTGCCGTCCGGCGGCGGCTCCTACATCCGCGAGGCTGACGGCACCCTGAAGCCCGCCCCGAAGCCCGGCGCGAAGTCCGGCGCGAAGAAACCCGCGAAAAAGGGCAGCGCCTCCACCGCCGCCCCGAAAAAGGAGGGCTCGTAAATGGCCATCAAATGGCGCTCGAAGATCCTGCTGGCAGAGATCGAAAGCTCAGGGCGCAGGCCTGTAAACCACGCGTCGCCAGGCAGGCAGATTTTCTTCCTGACCAGACGCAAGGGCGCAGGGATAGTGCTTCTATCTCAAGCCCTTGCAACGCAGTCAGGGAGAAAATCTGCCTGCCCCGAAGGGCGCGATCCTCGCTTCATCTCAATGGCTCGGGTCGCTTGCAAAGGGCACCACCCTGTGCGGCGCGTCCCAAGCCATTGATATTTCGCGAGGATCGCGCTGGCGATGCGTGGCTTGCAGGCCTGCGCCCTACGCACCGACCCCAGCCCCACCGGCTCCGCCAATGCGGTGCTGGCCACCGACGTGCAGCTCACGCCCATGGAAGGCAGCGATGTCAGTCGCGACCTGGAAACCCCGTATCTGGGCGCCCAGGCGACGATCCCGACCGAACTGCATTCCAAGCTCTCCTTCAAGGTCGAGATGGCCCCCTCGGGCACCGCCGGCACCGCGCCGGCCTGGGGGCCGCTTCTGCGCGCCTGCGCGGTGGCGGAAACCATCGTCGCCTCCACCTCGGTCACCTACAACCCGATCACCGACAGCCACGAGAGCCTGACCTTCCACCTGTGGATCGGCGACACCCGCTATGTGCTGCTGGGCGCGCGCGGCAATTGCACGATCCGGATCGGCGCCCAGGGCATCCCCTATCTCGAGTTCGAGTTCACCGGCCTGTTCAGCACCCCTTCGGAGGAGACCCGCCCGACGCCCTCCTTCTCGGGCTTCCAGAAGCCGCTGGTGGCGACCACCACCAACACCCCGACCTTCACCCTTGGCGGCACTTCCTTCGTGATGCGCTCGGCCAGCCTGGATCTCGGCAACCAGGTGGAAAACCGCTTCCTGATCGGCTCCGAAAGCGTGCTGATCACCGACAAGGCGGAAGTGTTCGAGACCACGGTGGAGGCGGTGCCGCTGACGACCTTCGACCCGTTCACGCTCGCCGCCGACCAGAGCAGCGTGGCGGTGAGCGTGGTCCACGGCACGGCCGCCGGCGCGATCTCCACGCTCTCGATCCCGACCGCGCAGATGCAGCGCCCGCAGGGGCTCGAGAACGCCCAGGACATCAAGGAATGGCCGCTGCGCCTCGTGCCCCTGCCCAGCTCGGGCAACGACCAGTGGACCCTGACCCTCACCTGACCTGAAAGAGCTGAAAGGACGGCCATGTTCAAGATCGCAGACAGGATCGAGTTTTCCCGCCGGGTGCCGGTGAAGGTGCCCACCGATGGCGGCTTCGAGGAGCAGAGCCTCGAGGTGCGCTTTCGCTATCTGAGCGAGGAAGAGCGCA
This sequence comes from Paracoccaceae bacterium, assembly GCA_026997055.1. GTDB lineage: Bacteria > Pseudomonadota > Alphaproteobacteria > Rhodobacterales > Rhodobacteraceae > JAAEUB01. The sequence continues at coordinate 8,850 of JALWJU010000531.1, forward strand.
AGCGGATCGCCGAAAAGGATGCAGATGCCGGCTTCCTGCGCGAAGCGATCGTTCATATCGGCGATGTGGTGGACGAGGACGGCAAGGAACTGCCCTATAACGACCGTCTGCGCGACCGCCTGCTGGATCTGCCCTTCGTGCTGAGCGCGCTGACCAATGCCTATGTGGAAGCGCTTGTCGGGGAACGGGCAAAAAACTGACATGGGCCGGGCGCGCCTGGGCGAAGGGCGAGCTCATGGCCCCGACCGCGCGCGAGGAGGACGAGGCGCAGGCCGATGCGCGCCGCTGGGGGATCGACCCCGCCCTGGTGCGCCCGGGCGAGGATGCAGCCACCGGCGTCTGGCCCGAGCATGTGGCGGCGGTCGAGGCCTTCCTCGCCATCGCCGGGCAGTGGCGCATGGTGGCTGGCATGGGCGGGATGCTGGCGCTGGGACTCGATTACGCCGGCGCGCAGGCCGGGCTGGAACTCGCCGGGATCGAGACCACGCCGGCGCTCTGGGCCGAGATCCGCGCGATCGAGGCGGGCGCAAAGGCGGCAATGAACGGGGATTGATATGAGCTTCAAGGCAAGCATCCTGATCAGCGCCGATGGCAAGCAGGCCCAGGCCGCGCTGAAGCTGATCACCCGCGAGCTGAACAAGGCCGGCATCGCCGCCGAGGAAACCGGGCGCAAGGGCCGGCGCGGCGCCGAGCGGATGAGTGACGCCCAGGAGCAGGCTGCCGCTTCGGCCCAGCGGCTGGAAGGCGCCAACCAGCGCGCCGCCGCCCAGGTCGGCAACCTCACCGCCCAGTTCAACGATATCGGCATGATGCTGATGGCGGGCCAGAACCCGCTGCAGCTGGCGATCCAGCAGGGCACCCAGATCACCCAGGTGATCGGCCCAATGGGGGCTGCAGGTGCGGCCCGCGCCCTGGGAAGCGCCTTCATGAGCCTTTTCAGTCCCATCAACCTGATCACTCTGGGCGCGATCGCAGCCGGGGCGGCCATGGTCGGCTGGCTGACCGGCGCGCGCGGAGAAGCGCTGACCTTTGCTGATAGTGTCGAGCAACTCGGCAGTGCGGTCGAGGCGTATCGGGCCATCGTGGACGAGGCCGGCGCCAGCACCGATGCGCTGAGCGACCGCTTCGGCACAGGTGCGTCTCAGGCGCGTGAATACTTGCAGGCACTGGCTGAGGTGCGGCGGCGTGAGGCCCTTATCGGCGCAACCCAGGTGGGGGAACAGCTGACCGGTGGCCAGGGATCATACCGGCAATCCTACCAGGTTCAGAACATTGGCGAGCAATTCGGCCTGACTGTTGGCGGCATCGCCGGCGCGCGCAGGCAGGCTGCGCGCAATCTGGTAGGTGAGGTCATCCTTGCCTATGAGCAGCTTGACGCCACCGCCAATGCTTCGGTCGCCGAACAGATCGCCGCTTGGGAGCGCACCTATGAGGCGGTGCGCGCGGCCTCCGAGGC
>JALWJU010000532.1 GCA_026997055.1 Paracoccaceae bacterium
CTTTTCCTGTCAGCCGCCTGCTCCCTGTCAGCCGCCCGCGGCCTCCTGCCGCCATTTCAGGCGCTGCGGATCGCTGCCGGCCCCACCGCGCTCCCGCCCCGCCCGGCTGGTTGGCTGGCGGGCGGGCGGGCGGGGCGGGAGTGGAGCCTATTCGGCGTCGATGATTTCGGCCTTGGCGGCGGCGACGAATTCGGCCCGCTTGGCGCGCACCGTATCGGTGTCGCACTTGCCTTGCAGGTCGTCGGCGACCTTGGCGATCACGTCCTCGTCGCCCGGCTCCTTGAAGTCGGCGGCAATGACTTCGCGGATATAGGCTTCGAGCGCCTCGCCCTCCTTGCCGAGGAATCCCGCGGCCCATTCGGCCAGCATCCTGTTGGCGCGCGCCTGCACCTTGAAGTTCATCTCCTCGTCATGGGCGTATTTTGCCTCGAAGGCGCTTTCGCGTTCGTCAAAGGTGGTCATCTCTCTGTCCTGATCCTGTGTTCGGTTGAGGTTGGATTGGGCTTGTCTCAGATATGCCCTCCCGGGCGGGCCGGGGCAACCCCCGTGCCGGGAGCGGCGCCCTGGCGATACCGGCAATACCGGCAATACCGGGCAGATCGGCGCGAGGAAACCGGCGCGGACATCGCCGCGGCGCTGGCGCATTCTTGCGGGGCGCGGGGTTTTGGCTTATGGGGCGGGCAGTACGGGCAGCAGGAGAGCGCGATGTCGCGGCGCAAGAAGATATACGAGGGCAAGGCCAAGATCCTCTACGAAGGCCCCGAGCCGGGTACGCTGGTGCAGTATTTCAAGGACGATGCCACCGCCTATAACGCCGAAAAGAAGGCCACCATCGACGGCAAGGGGGTGCTGAACAACCGCCTCAGCGAATTCTTCATGAAGGGGCTCGGCCAGATCGGCGTGCCGACCCATTTCATCAAGCGGCTGAACATGCGCGAGCAGCTGATCCGCGCGGCCGAGATCATCCCGCTCGAGGTGATCGTGCGCAATTTTGCCGCAGGCTCCATGGCGAAGCGCCTCGGGATGGAGGAGGGCACGCCGCTGCCCCGGCCGATCGTCGAATATTCCTACAAGGACGACGCGCTCGGCGACCCGTTGGTGCCGGAGGAATACATCATCGCCTTCGGCTGGGCCAGCCAGCAGGATCTCGACGACATCGTGGCGCTGGCGCTCAGGGTCAATGACTACCTCTCCGGGGTCATGTACGGGGTCGGGATCCGGCTCGTCGATTTCAAGATCGAGGTCGGGCGCATCTGGGAGGGCGATTTCATGCGCCTGATCGTGGCCGACGAGATCAGCCCCGACAGCTGCCGGCTGTGGGATATCGAGACCGGGCGCAAGCTCGACAAGGACGTGTTCCGCCGCGACCTGGGGGATCTCGCCGATGCCTATACGGAAGTCGCAAGGCGGCTCGGGGTAATGCCTTCGAACGTGACCCACCCGCCGACCAGGCCGACCCCGATCAACTGAGGCGAACAGGGGCCGGACAGGGGCCGGACAGGGACTGGCAGAAAAGGACAGGGACAGACAGGGGATAGTGATGAAAGTGCGCGTGGATGTGATGCTGAGGCCCGGAGTGCTCGACCCCCAGGGGGCCGCGGTGCGTGAAGCCCTGGGCAATATGGGCTTCGAAGGCGTCAGGGAGGTGCGCCAGGGCAAGGTGATCGAGCTCGATCTCGCAGAGGAAGACCCAGACGCGGCCCGCGCGCAGGCCACCGAGATGGCCGAGAAGCTGCTCGCCAATCTGGTGATCGAGAGCTACCGGGTGGAGCTGGCCTGATGCGCGCGGCGGTTCTGGTCTTTCCCGGCTCCAATTGCGACCGCGACCTGAAAGTGGCGCTGGAGCGGGCCGGGGCAGATGTGGCGATGGTCTGGCACAAGGACGACCGCCTGCCCGAGGGGCTCGACCTGGTGGCGGTGCCGGGGGGCTTTTCCTTCGGCGATTACCTGCGCTGCGGGGCGATTGCCGCGCATTCGCCGATCACCGCTTCGCTCCGCCGCCACGCGGCGCGCGGCGGCTTCGTGCTCGGTATCTGCAACGGCTTCCAGGTGCTGACCGAGACCGGGCTTCTGCCCGGCGCGCTCATTCGCAATGCCGGGCTCAAGTTCCTGTGCAGGGACGTGGCGCTCAGGGTCGAGACCGCCGACAGCGCCTTTACGGCGGGCTACGCGGCGGGCGAGCAGGTCACCTTCCCGATTGCCCACCATGACGGAAATTACCAGATCGACGCCGAGGGGCTGGCCGAACTCAGAGGCGAGGGGCGGGTGGCCTTCACCTATACCGAAAACCCCAACGGCTCGGTGGGCGGCATTGCCGGGGTGCTTTCCGCCAACCGCCGGGTGCTCGGCCTGATGCCGCACCCGGAGCGGGCGGTTGACCCGGTGCATGGCG
>JALWJU010000533.1 GCA_026997055.1 Paracoccaceae bacterium
GAGAAATCCGGCGCCATCCGGGGCAGCCGGCGAAAGCGGCCCCGGATGGCGCCGGATTTCTCGCCCCGTTTCCCGGGTCGCCCGGGCGCGGCTCACCCGGCAGCGGCCACCGCGCGCCGGGCCATGACCCCCACCAGATGGGCGCGGTATTCGGGGCTGCCATGCAGGTCGCCGATCATCCCGTCCGCATCGGGCGCCATGCCCTCCAGCGCCGCGGGCGAGAAATCCTCGGCCAGCGCCGCTTCGGCATCGGCCCAGCGGAACACCCCGTCTTCGCTCGCCCCGGTCACCGCCACGCGCACATCGCCGTCGCAGCGCGACACGAAGACGCCCACCAGCGCGAACCGGCTCGCCGGCTGGTCGAAGCGCGCATAGGCCGCCGCGTCGGGCAGCGGGAAGCGGACCATGGTGATGATCTCGCCTTCCTCCAGCGCGGTCTCGAACAGGCCGGTAAAGAAATCGTCGGCCGAGATCTCGCGCCGGTCGGTGACGATGGTCGCGCACAGGCCGAGGCAGGCGGCCGGGTAGTCGGCCGAGGGGTCGTTATTGGCGATCGAGCCGCCGATCGTGCCGCGCGCGCGCACCATCGGGTCGCCGATCCCGCCGGCAAGCGCGCTCAGCGCCGGGATGGTGCCGTCGGCGGCGACCACCTCGTGGGTGGTCATGGCGCCCACTTCCAGCACGCCTTCGCGGTCGCGCACCCCGCTGAGCCCTTCGATCCGGCTCAGCGAGACGAGCCTGCTGGGCGCGGCGAGGCGCTGCTTGAGGGTCGGGATCAGGGTCTGCCCGCCGGCGAGCAGCTGCGCGTCTTCGTCCTTCTTGAGCGCCTTCAGGGCCTTTTTCAGCTTGGAAGGCCTTTTGATATCAAATGCATACATGTCCTGCCCTCCTCTCAGCGGTTCATCGCTTCCCAGACCCGGGCGGGGCTGAGCGGCATGTCGATATGGGTGATGTCGTGGCCTGCGCGCCTGAGCGCATCGACCACCGCGCCCACCACCGCCGGCGGGCTGCCGATGGCGCCGGCCTCGCCGCAGCCCTTGACCCCGAGCGGGTTGTGGGTGCAGGGGGTCTGGCAGGAGTGATCCACGGTGAAGCTCGGCAGGTCGCTGGCCCGCGGCATGGCGTAATCCATGTAGGAGCCATTGAGCAGCTGGCCGTCCTCGTCATAGGCCGCGCCTTCGAGCAGCGCCTGGCCGATCCCCTGGCCGATCCCGCCATGGACCTGCCCATCGACGATCATCGGGTTGATGATATTGCCGAAATCGTCGGCCGCGGCGAAGGACACGATATCGACCTTGCCGGTCTCCGGGTCCACCTCGACCTCGCAGGCATAGGCCCCGGCCGGGAAGGTGAAATTGGCCGGGTCGTAAAAGGCCGTCTCTTCAAGCCCCGGCTCGATCTCTTCGAGCGGGTAGTTGTGCGGCACATAGGCCGCGAGGGTCACATCGCCCCAGGCCACGCTCTTGTCGGTGCCGGCGACGGTGAACTGCCCGTCCTTGAGCTCGATATCGCCCTCGGAGGCTTCGAGCAGGTGAGCCGCGATCTTTTTCGCCTTGGCGATGATCTTCTCGGTCGCGCGCACGATGGCGCTGCCGCCCACCGCCAGCGAGCGCGAGCCATAGGTGCCCATGCCCATCGGCGTGTTGGCGGTGTCGCCATGGACGATCTCGACCATGGAGGGGTCAATGCCGATCATGTCCGCAACCACCTGCGGGAACGAAGTCTCGTGCCCCTGCCCGTGGCTGTGGGAGCCGGTCATCACCACCAGCCCGCCGGTGGCGTTGACCCGCACCGTGGCGCTCTCGTAAAGCCCCGCGCGCGCGCCAAGCTGGCCGACGAGGTTCGAGGGCGCAATCCCGCAGGCCTCGATATAGCAATTCACCCCGAGCCCGCGCAGCTTGCCGCGCTTTTTGCTTTCGGCGGCGCGGGCCTCGAAGCCCGCGAGGTCGGCGATTTCCTCGAGCTTGTCCATGGTGGCGACGTAATCGCCGGTGTCGTATTCCAGCGCCACCGGGGTCGCATAGGGAAACTCGGTGATGAAATTCTGCCGCCGGAGCTGGATCCGGTCCACGCCAAGCTCATAGGCCGCCTTGTCGATCACCCGCTCCAGCGCAAAGGTCATCTCCGGGCGCCCGGCGCCGCGGTAAGCATCCACCGGCACGGTATTGGTGAAGACCGCCTTGACGTTGATGTAAATGAGCGGGGTCTTGTAATTGCCCGCCGCCAGCGTGCCGTGCAGCCAGGTGGGGATCGAAGGCGCGAAGGTCGAGAGATAGGCCCCCATATTGGCGTAAGTGTCGGTGCGCAGCGCGGTGAAATTGTGCTCCGCATCCAGCGCCAGCTCGATCGTGGTCACATGGTCGCGCCCGTGGGCATCGGAGATGAAGGC
>JALWJU010000534.1 GCA_026997055.1 Paracoccaceae bacterium
GGCGCTCGCCGAACACGGGCTTGAGCCGGGCAGGGATGCGGTGCTGGTCACCGGCGCCACCGGCGGGGTCGGCTCGGTGGCGGTGTCGCTGCTGGCGCGGGCCGGGTTCCAGGTGAGCGCGGTCACCGGGCGGCCGGAGCAGGAAGGCTTTCTCAAGGGCCTGGGGGCGGCCGAAGTGCTCAGCCGCGACGATATCGACACCGGCGGGCGGCCGCTGGCGCGCGAACGCTGGGGAGCCGCGGTGGATGTGGCCGGCGGCAAGCTGCTGGCCGACGTGATCGCGCAGACGAAATATGACGGCGTGGTGGCGGCCTGCGGCATGGCCGGGGGCGGCGACCTGCCGGCATCGGTCTATCCGTTCATCCTGCGTGGAGTGACGCTGCGCGGGGTGGACAGCGTGATGGTGCCCATGACCCGGCGCGTGCGGGCCTGGGAGCGGCTGGAGGCCGAGATCGACCGCGACCTGCTGGCGGAGCTTTCCGAGACCCGGCCCATGGCGGACCTGCCCGAGCTTGGCCCCGACCTGCTGGAGGGGCGGCTCAAGGGGCGTATCGCGATCGAGATCTGAGGCGGCTTCGGAGGCATATCCGGCAAACCTGCCTTTTGCGGAATACAGACCATGCCCACGACTTCGTCGCCGATCTGCGCGTCGCCCGAGAGCAAGACATGCCTTCGCCCACCCGTATGGCCCGCGATCCCGCGCGGATGAATCCAGACCGGGCGCGGGCACCGATCATCCCGCAACCGGACCGGGGATTCGTCACTATTGGCCGTGTCAGAGACACTACCGGAGGATTTGTTGACAGCTGTCAACTTTTCCCGGCCCGCCCTATGCGGGATCTGCCCGGACACCCATACCCACCTCAAAAGGTCACCGAAAGCATATGAACAAGAGCCAGCCCTTCGCCTGTACCGGCGCCGACATTTTCGACGGCAAAAGCCTCCACCGCGACCGTGCCCTGCTGGTGCGGGAGGGGCGTATCGCCGGGATCGTGGCGCCGGGGCAACTGCCCGAGGGCGCCCGGCGCATCGCGCTCGAGGGGGGCACGCTGGCGCCCGGCTTTGTCGATCTGCAGGTGAATGGCGGCGGCGGGGTAATGCTGAACGACGCCCCCACGCCCGAAACCCTGCGCACCATCGCCGCCGCCCATCTCGGCCTCGGCACCACCGCGCTGCTGGCGACGCTGATCACCGACACCGCCGAAAAGACCCGTGCCGCGATCGACGCCGTGGCGCAGGCAATCGACGCGGGCGTGCCGGGGATTGCCGGACTGCACCTCGAAGGCCCGCACCTCTCCACCACCCGCAAGGGCGCCCATGACGCGGCCCTGATCCGCCCCATGGAGGCCAGCGACATCGAGACCCTGCTGGACGCCGCCCACCGCCTGCCCGTGCTGATGGTCACCGTCGCCCCCGAGAGCTGCACCCCCGCGCAGACCCGCGCGCTCAGCGAAGCCGGGGTCACGGTCTCGCTCGGCCACAGCGGCGCGCCCTTTGAGACCTGCCGCGAACACATCCGCGCCGGGGCCCGCGCCGTTACCCATCTGTTCAACGCCATGAGCCAGTTGCAAAGCCGCGCGCCGGGCCTGGTCGGCGCGGCGCTTTCCTCCGGCGAAGTATCCGCCGGGCTGATCGCCGACGGCATCCATGTCCACCCCGAGAGCATTGCCATCGCCCTCCGGGCCAAGACCGGGCCGGGGCGGATATTTCTGGTCAGCGATGCCATGGCCGTGGCCGGTACCGATCTCGAGAGCTTCGCCCTCGACGGCCGCCACATCCGCCGCGCCAATGGCCGCCTGACGCTGGAGGACGGCACCCTTGCCGGCGCCGATCTGGCGCTGGCCGATGCGGTGCGGCTGCTCTGCGGCCAAGTCGGCCTCGACCTCGCCCAGGCGCTGGCCATGGCGACCTCCATCCCCGCCGATCTCATGGGCCTCGAACATGGCCGCCTGATACCGGGGCGCGCGGCGGATTTCATCCACCTTGACGACAACCTGGTCCTCCGGTCAGTCTGGCAAAACGGCGCGATTTCGAAAAGTTGACAGCTGTCAACTTTCGCGCCGGAGCAGCGCCAGGATCATCGGACCGGGCGAAAAGGCGCCCGTTTCCGCCTTGCGCGTAAGCGCGCGCAGATAGCCGCCGGGGGACTTGATCTCACCGATCCGCTGCAGGATCGCCGCCAGCGTGATCGCCGCCACTTCCGGCCCCATTACCGCCTGCGCCTGCCGCCAGGCATCCGGGCTCACCCCCATCATCCCGCGCACGAATCCAGCCAGGGCGACCAGTTCGTGCCAGTGCTTTGGTGCGTGGGGCGCATAAGGCAGGATGTCCGGGCAGGCCTTCAGCACCAGCGCCAGCGGAAGGCTTGGCTCGGCCCGCGTCGCCT
>JALWJU010000535.1 GCA_026997055.1 Paracoccaceae bacterium
TCGCGCGCGGTCAGCGCGGCGGTGGTGCCGGACTGGGTGAAGCAGCAGATGACCTTGATATCGGTGCTTTCGGCGATTTCGCGCGCGGCCGAGACGATGCCGTCGGCGACGGTATGGCGCTCGATGCGGCGGCTGGCCTCGATCACGGTGCGGTAGGTGGGGTCGCTTTCGACCTCGCGCGCCACCGCGTCCATGGTGGCGACCGCCTCGACCGGGTATTTGCCGGCGGCGCTTTCGGCCGAGAGCATCACCGCGTCGGCGCCCTCGTAGATCGCCGTGGCCACGTCGGAGACTTCGGCGCGGGTCGGGACCGGGCTGGTGATCATGCTTTCCATCATCTGGGTCGCCACGATCACCGGCTTGCCGGCCCTGCGGCAGGTATGGACGAGGCGCTTCTGGATCGGCGGCACGTTCTGCACCGGCAGTTCCACGCCGAGGTCGCCGCGCGCCACCATGATGCCGTCGGACACGGCGAGGATGTCGTCGAAGCATTTCACCGCCGCGGGCTTCTCGATCTTGGACAGCACCGCGGCGCGGCCGTCGGCGAGCGCGCGGGCCTCTTCCACGTCTTCGGGGCGCTGCACGAAACTCAGCGCCAGCCAGTCCACCCCGAGCGTGCAGGCGAATTCGAGATCGGCGCGGTCCTTTTCGGAGAGCGCCGAGAGCGGCAGCACCACGCCGGGGACATTGACCCCCTTGCGGTCCGAAATCGTGCCCCCCACCTCGACCTCGCAATTGGCGTAGTCAGCGCCGCATTCGACGACCCTGAGGCGCAGCTTGCCGTCATTGACCAGCAGGGTCTCGCCGGGCCTGAGCGCGGCGAAGATCTCGGGATGCGGCAGCTGGACGCGACTGGCATCGCCCGGCGCGTCGTCGAGGTCGAAGCGAAAGGCCTGGCCGGGCCGGATCCGGGCCTTGCCGTCGGCGAACACCCCGCAGCGCAGCTTGGGCCCCTGCAGGTCGGCGAGAATGGCGATCGGGCGGCCGGTATCCTTCTCGACCTGGCGGATGATGCCGTGCACCGCGCGGTGGCCTTCGTGGTCGCCGTGGCTCATGTTCATGCGAAACACATCCGCCCCGGCTTCGAACAGCGCGCGGATCTTGTCGTAGGTATTGGAAGCCGGGCCGAGGGTGGCGACGATCTTCAGATTGCGGCTGCGTTTCATGCCGGTGATATTCCTTGCTCGTTAGCGCTAAATGTCTGCGCCGGGGTCATGCCCGATTTTTCCGTCCGTGACAACTGGTGCTTTCGCGCGGACTGGCATATGTAGCGGGGCGGAAAAGAGCAGCATGCCGATGACACACATACCCTTTCACATCCTGGGAGAGGCGCGCAAGGCGCGCTGGCTGATCACCTGCGACCATGCCACGAATGCGGTGCCGGCCGAGGTCAATGGCGGCGATCTGGGCCTGAGCCCCGAGGACATGGCGCGCCATATCGCATATGATCCGGGGGCGGCGGGGGTCACGGCGGCGCTGGCCGAAATGCTGGGCGCGCCGGCGATCCTGAGCAATTTCTCGCGCCTGGTGATCGACCCGAACCGGGGCGAGGACGACCCGACCCTGATCATGCAGATCTATGACGGCACCATCATCCCGGCCAACCGCCACCTGGACAGGGCCGAGCGCGCGCGCCGGCTGGAGGCCTATTACCGGCCCTACCACGCGGCGGTGGAGCGGCTGGCGGCGCGGCGGGAGGATTGCGTCTATGTCGCCATCCATTCCTATACGCCCCGACTGCGCGGGCGCGAGCCGCGCCCCTGGCATGTGGGCGTCCTGTACGGTGCGGATGACCGCCTGGCGCGCCCGCTTCTGCGCCGGCTGCGCGAGGAAGAGGACCTCTGTGTAGGCGAGAACGAACCCTATGGCGGCCATCTGGAAGGCGACAGCGTGGACCGGCACGCGATAAGGCCGGGGCGGCCCAATGTGCTGATCGAAATCCGCAACGACCTGATCGAGACCGATGCGCAGCAATGCGCCTGGGCCGGGCGGCTGGCACCGATCCTCGAGGAAGTGCTGGAAGGCAGCGGCCTGTAGCCGCAGCCGGCGCCGACCAGACCGCCGGACCCGTGGCATGGGCGGGCGGGTGACGATTTTTCGCAGAAAAATCGTGCCTCCGGCGGGGATATTTGGAGAAGTGTGAAGCAATGGCACCTTTGCGCCGCGGGCGATGCGGCTTCGGAACGGGGGCCTTCAGCCGCTCGCCCTTTCGCTGACATGTCTGAGCAGGGCTTCGGAGGGAAAGCCGTCGCGGGGCAGGTCATGGGCCTTCTGCCAGGCGCGGATCGCGGCGCGGGTGTCGGGGCCGATCAGACCGTCCGCGCCTTTGGTGTCAAAGCCCGCCGCGGTGAGCATCTGCTGCAGGCGTCTGAGA
>JALWJU010000536.1 GCA_026997055.1 Paracoccaceae bacterium
CGCGTCTCTATCCAGAGGAGGGTCCGGCCCGCTGGGGCGGTACGATGATGTGGCGCGGCATCACCCGCGGGGCGCCTATCCGGGGCGGGCGCTCGATGGTGATGATCGGCGAAAAGCACATCAAGTTCGTCGCCTATCCCATTGAAGACATACCGGAAGGCAGCCTGATAAACTGGATCGCCGACCTCGCCATGCCGCCCGGATATGACTGGCTCGCCCAGGATTGGAACCGCCCCGGCAGGCGCGCCGATTTCGCCCCGCGCTTTGCCGGCTGGCGCTTCGGCTGGATCGACGTGCCGGCGATCATCGAGGCGGCGGAGGGGATCTGGGAATTTCCCATGGTGGACCGCGACCCGCTGCCCCGCTGGAGCTTCGGGCCGGTGACGCTGATCGGCGATGCGGCCCATGCGATGTATCCGATCAGCTCCAACGGCGCCAGCCAGGGGATCATCGACGCGCGCATCCTCGCGCGCATCCTGCGCGACCGGGGGCTGAGTGCGGACGCGCTTGCCGCCTATGACGCAGAGCGGCGCGAGGCGGTGAACCGGGTGGTGCTGGCCAATCGCGGCGACGGGCCGGACAAGGTGCTCGATATCGTCGCCGCGCGCGCGCCGCGGGGTTTCGACGACATCGAGGCGGTGATGCCGCTTGCCGAGCGCCGGGCGCTGGCGGAGGGCTACAAGGCGCTGGCGGGGATGGGCATTGACGAGGTGAACGGGCGCCCGTCTATATTGGGCGCAGAGGCGAAGCGGGGGGAGAAGCGGGGGTGAAATGGCGATAGCGAGAGGGGCCGAGCGGCGCGTGGGCCGCCTGATGGAGGTGCTGAGCCGCTGGCTCGCCTATGCAGGGGGCGCGGTGCTGGTGGCGCTGGCGCTGATGACGGTGGCATCCATCATCGGCCGGGCGCTGCTGCCTTTGGGGCTGCGCCCGATCAAGGGCGATTTCGAACTGGTCGAGGCGGGTTGCGCCATCGCGATCTTCGCCTTCCTGCCCTGGTGCCAGCTCAAGCGCGGCCATGTGACGGTGGATATCTTCATCCAGCTGCTTTCCCGCCGCGCACAGGCCTTTCTGGGGCTGCTCGGCGATCTGCTGCTGGCGCTGGCGGCTTATGTGATCCTGTGGCGGCTGTGGCTGGGATTCGGCGAGAAATTCCCCTACGGGAGCGACGCGCTGCGCGAGGCGCTGGCGATGGGCTCCAGGCCCTATTTCGTGGAAACCACCTATGAGCTGGAAATGCCGATCTGGATTCCTTACGCGGCGGCGCTGGTGGGGGCGGGGATGTTTTTCGCGGTGTCGCTCTACTGCGTCTGGCGGGCGCTCAACTGGGTGATCGAAGGGCAGGAGGAGCCGGTATGAGCGGGCTCGAAATCGCCCTGATCGCCTTTGCCCTGATGCTGGGGGCGATCTTTCTGCGCCTGCCGATCGGGCTGGCCATGGGGCTGACCGGGTTTTTCGGCATCTGGTATGTGCTGGGGCGGCCGAGCCCGGCGCTGGCGCAGCTCAAGACCCTCTCCTACGACACCTTTTCCAGCTATTCGCTCTCCATTGTGCCGCTGTTCCTGCTGATGGGGCAGTTCGCCACCAGGTCGGGCATGTCCGCGGCGCTTTTCGAGGCGGCGAGCGACTGGCTGGGCCACCGCAAGGGGGGCGTGGCGATGGCGGCGGTGGGGGCGTGTGCGGGCTTTGGCGCGGTATGCGGCTCTTCGCTGGCCACGGCCTCGACCATGGGGCAGGTGGCGCTGCCGGAGATGCGCAAGCGCGGCTATTCCGACAGCCTCGCGACCGGGGTGCTGGCCGCCGGCGGCACGCTGGGCATCCTGATCCCGCCCTCGGTGATCCTGGTGATCTACGCGATCCTCACCGAGCAGAACATCGTCAAGATGTTCATCGCCGCCCTGGTGCCGGGGATCCTGGCGGCACTCGGCTACATGCTCACGGTGGCGATCTTCGTGCGGCTCAATCCGGGCGCGGCCGATACCGCCGAGCGGGTGCCCCATGCGCAGCGCTTTCGCACGCTCGTGAAGATCTGGCCGGTGGTGGTGATCTTCGCCCTGGTGATGGGCGGCATCGCCGCCGACTGGAACTGGAGCCGCGAGGGCGTGCAGGCGCTCTTTACCCCCACCGAAGGCGCGGCCGTGGGGGCGGTGCTGACCGGGCTTTACGGGGTCTTTACCGGCGGGCTGAACTGGAAGGGCTTTCTCGATTCGATCCTGTCCACGGCCTCGTCGAGCGCGATGATCTTTTTCATCGTGCTGGGGGCGCAGCTGTTCAACTCGTTTCTCGCCTTTACCCAGGCGCCGCAGGACCTTGCCGCCTGGGTCAGCGAACAGGGCTATGCGCCCTACATGATCCTGACCATCATGCTGGTGGCCTATCTGCTGTTCGGCTGCGTGATGGACAGCCTCAGCATGATCCTGCTGACGATTCCGATCTTCTATCCGATCATCGAGGCGCTGGATTTCGGCCTGAGCCCGGAAATGGCCGGGATCTGGTTCGGCATCCTGGCGCTGATCGTGGTGGAGGTCGGGCTGATCACGCCGCCGGTGGGGATGAATCTCTTCATCATCAATTCCATGGCCCGCGACATCCCGATGAAGGAGACCTACAAGGGCGTGGCGCCCTTCGTGCTCTCGGACCTGGTGCGGGTGGTGCTGCTGGCGGCCTTTCCCTCGATCACGCTCTGGCTGGTGGGCGTGATGTTCTGAGGGGGCGATTTTTCTGCGAAAAATCGTTTGCGCCGGCTTTTTCTGCCGGAAGCAAATTTGCCGTGGACGGGGCGCGCATCCGCGCCTAAAACCGGAGCGTGGCCCAAGTGGCGGAATGGTAGACGCAGGGGATTCAAAATCCCCCGCCCTTGCGGGCGTGTGGGTTCGACTCCCACCTTGGGCACCACATTGGCCGGGCCGGTCACATTGGCTGGGCCGGTGGGGCCGGGCCGGTGGGGCCGGGCATTCTGACACCGCTTTTCCGGCTTTTCCGGTTCTGGTTCGGTTCTGGTCCGGCTCCGGTCAGAGCGGCGCGCACTGCTCCCGCCGCTCCGAAAAGCCCTGAAATCCGCAAACGCGCACCGCCGGAATCGCGGCGGATCCGCCCAGCGGTTCCACTATGCGAGAAGGTTCCATTCCGCGGCAAAGGCGGGGACGGCTGGCGGAGAGACAGGGATTCGAACCCTGGGAGCCCGTGAAGGCTCAACGGTTTTCGAGACCGCCCCGTTCGACCACTCCGGCACCTCTCCGCGGGGCTCGGGGGCGGTTTAGGGGCAGAAGGCCCCGGAGGTCAAGGGTTTTCCGGGGCTGGGGGCGGATTTCGCGGCGCTACGCATTTCGACCGTTTGCCGGCTTGAAACGGAAATCGGGCGATCCGGGAGCCCCGAGCCGCAACGGGCTTCGAACGGACCTCTCGTGGTAACGAATGGTTAACCAGGGGCGCCTAGGCTGGAGATCAGAAGCGGGGTTGCAATGTTCTCTTTTTGGTCGCATAACGGAATATGGAACAACAAGAGAACAAACGCAATGATTGCCGCCCGCAACCATGTGTGAAATAAGGAACAGGAAAATGGCAGCAGCGAAAATTCTGGACATGAAAAGCAAAGACGACGCAAGCAGGCAGAAGGCGCTGGACAGCGCCCTGGCGCAGATCGAGCGCCAGTTCGGCAAGGGCTCGATCATGAAGCTGGGCGGCGACAATCCGGTGACGGAAATCGAATCCACGTCAACCGGCTCGCTCGGCCTCGACATCGCCCTGGGAATCGGCGGGCTGCCAAAGGGGCGGGTGGTCGAGATATACGGGCCGGAAAGCTCCGGAAAGACCACGCTGACCCTGCATTGCGTGGCCGAGGAGCAGAAAAAGGGCGGTGTCTGCGCCTTTGTCGATGCCGAACACGCGCTCGACCCGCTCTATGCGCGCAAGCTGGGGGTCAATCTCGACGAATTGCTGATCAGCCAGCCCGATACCGGCGAACAGGCGCTCGAAATCGTCGATACCCTGGTGCGCTCGGGGGCGGTGAACCTGGTCGTCGTCGATTCGGTTGCCGCCCTGACCCCGCGCTCGGAGCTGGAGGGCGACATGGGCGACAGTTCGGTCGGGGTCCATGCGCGCCTGATGAGCCAGGCCATGCGCAAGCTCACCTCCTCCATCGCCCGTACCAAGTGCACGGTCATCTTCATCAACCAGATCCGCATGAAGATCGGCGTCATGTTCGGCAGCCCGGAGACCACCACCGGCGGCAATGCGCTGAAGTTCTACGCTTCCGTCCGTCTCGACATCCGCCGCACGGGCTCGATCAAGGACCGCGACGAGGTGGTGGGCAATGCCACCCGGGTCAAGGTCGTGAAGAACAAGCTCGCCCCGCCCTTCAAGCAGGTCGAGTTCGACATCATGTATGGCGAGGGCATTTCCAAGA
Source organism: Paracoccaceae bacterium (assembly GCA_026997055.1). Classification (GTDB taxonomy): domain Bacteria; phylum Pseudomonadota; class Alphaproteobacteria; order Rhodobacterales; family Rhodobacteraceae; genus JAAEUB01. Next base: position 4,403 of record JALWJU010000536.1, read on the forward strand.
CCGGCGAGCTGCTCGATCTGGGGGTAAAGGCCGGGGTGGTGGAGAAATCCGGCGCCTGGTTCTCCTACGGGGACCAGAGAATCGGCCAGGGGCGTGAAAACGCCAAGGCTTTCCTGCGGGAGAATCCGCAGATCGCCCATGAAATCGAGGACCGGATCCGGGCCGCGCACGGGCTCGATTTCGATGGCGCACCGGACGCGGCGCAAGAGGCCGCCGCCGATCAGGGCAGCCTGCTCGAAGGCTGATTTCCCGCGCAGGCGGGAACCGGGGAAAGCGGGGCCCGGGGCTGAAGACTCCGGTCTGCGCCCGGGTCTGCGCCCGCGCATGGGGGTGTTTGCCAATCCGCGGCATGGACTTTATGGACACGGCCACGCGTCCCGGCTAAACCGGGGCCATTGCCCGCTCCGGGCGCAGCAGACGAAAGAGCCATGGCCAGCCTGAACGACATTCGCAGAACCTTCCTGGAATATTTCGAGCGCAACGGGCACGAGGTCGTTCCCTCCTCGCCGCTGGTGCCGCGCAACGATCCGACATTGATGTTCGTCAATTCCGGCATGGTGCAGTTCAAGAATCTGTTTACCGGGGTCGAGAAGCGCGACTATACCCGAGCCACCACGGCCCAGAAATGCGTGCGCGCCGGCGGCAAGCACAACGACCTCGACAATGTCGGCTACACCGCGCGCCACCATACCTTCTTCGAAATGCTGGGAAATTTCAGCTTCGGCGATTATTTCAAGGAGCAGGCGATCCCGCTGGCCTGGAACCTGCTGACCCAGGATTTCGACATCCCGAAAGACCGCCTGCTGGTTACCGTCTATCACACCGATGACGAGGCCGCCGGGATCTGGAAGAAGGTCGCGGGGCTCCCCGACGAGCGCATCATCCGCATCGCCAGCAACGACAATTTCTGGCAGATGGGTCCCACCGGCCCCTGCGGCCCCTGCACCGAGATCTTCTTCGACCACGGCGAGCACATCCCCGGCGGCCCGCCGGGCAGCCCGGACGAGGACGGCGACCGCTTCATCGAGATCTGGAATCTCGTCTTCATGCAGAACGAGCGCTTCGAAGACGGCTCCATGATCGACCTCGACATGCAGTCGATCGACACCGGCATGGGGCTCGAGCGGATCGGCGCGCTGCTGCAGGGCAAGCACGACAATTACGATACCGACCTGTTCCGCACCCTGATCGAGGCCAGCGCGCAGGCGACCGGAACCGAGCCGGACGGGCCGGGCAACGTGCACCACCGGGTGATCAGCGACCATTTGCGCTCGACTTCGTTCCTCATGGCCGACGGGGTGATGCCCTCGAACGAAGGCCGCGGCTATGTGCTGCGCCGGATCATGCGCCGGGCCATGCGCCATGCGCATCTGCTGGGCGCCGAGGACCCGGTCATGCACCGGCTGGTACCGGCGCTGGTACGCGAGATGGGCCAGGCCTACCCGGAACTCGGCCGCGCCCAGGCAATGATCGAGGAGACCCTGCTCCTCGAAGAGACCCGCTTCAAGGCTACGCTCGATCGTGGCCTGCGCCTGCTCGACGAGGCGCTGGAAGAACTGCCGGAAGGTGCCGACCTGCCCGGCGAGACGGCCTTCCGGCTTTACGACACCTACGGTTTTCCGCTGGATCTCACCCAGGACGCCCTGCGCGAACGGGGCCGGGGGGTCGATGTGGCGGGCTTCGAAGCGGCCATGGCCGAGCAGAAGGCCAAGGCCCGCGCCGCCTGGGCCGGCTCGGGCGAGGCGGCGGATGCGGCGATCTGGTTCGATATCGCCGATGCCCATGGGCAGACCGAATTCCTCGGCTATGACACCGAACATGCGGAGGGCCAGATATGCGCCCTGGTGCGCGATGGGGCGCGCATCGAGCGGGCCGAAGCGGGCGAAACGATGCAGATCGTGGTCAACCAGACCCCGTTTTATGCCGAGGCCGGCGGCCAGGTGGGCGACAGTGGGCTGTTTTCCACCGCCACCGGGCGCGGGCGGATCACGGATACGAAGAAGGTTGCCGGAATCTTCATCCATTTCGCCGAGGTGGAGGAGGGCGAGATCAGCGTCGGGCAGGGGGCCGAACTGATCGTCGACCACCTGCGCCGCGGCGCCATCCGCGCCAATCACTCCGCCACCCACCTGCTGCACGAGGCCCTGCGCCAGGAACTGGGTGAGCATGTGGCCCAGCGTGGCAGCCTCAATGCGCCGGACCGGCTGCGCTTCGACTTCAGCCACAACAAGGCGCTGACGGCCCGGGAGCTTGAAAACATCACCAACGAAGTCAATGCCTTCATCCGTCAGAACAGCCCTGTCGAGACCCGGATCATGACCCCGGACGAGGCCCGCGAGATCGGCGCCCAGGCGCTGTTCGGCGAGAAATACGGCGATGAGGTGCGGGTGGTCTCCATGGGCATCGCCCCCACAGGCAAGGGGACTGACGGCAATGCCTGGTCGATCGAGCTGTGCGGGGGCACCCATGTGGCGCGCACCGGCGATATCGGCACTTTCGTGATCCTTGGCGACAGCGCTTCCAGCGCCGGCGTGCGCCGGATCGAGGCGCTGACCGGCAAGGCGGCGATCGCCCATCTGGAGGCGGAGAAGCGGCGGCTGGAAGAGGCGGCGGCGGCGCTGAAGAGCCAGCCGGCGGAAGTCCCGGAGCGGGTGCGCGCACTGGTCGAAGAGCGGCGCAAGCTGAGTCAGGAAGTGGTGCAGCTGCGTCGCGAACTGGCCATGGCCGGCCGTGGCGAGAAGGGCGGAAACGCCAGGGATATCAATGGGGTAAAGCTCATTTCCGAAATCCTTGAAGGGGTCTCCGCCAAGGATCTTCCGGCGCTGGTGGATGAGTACAAGCGCCGCCTGGGCTCGGGCGCGGTGCTGCTGATTGCCGATGTGGAGGGCAAGGCGGCAATCGCGGCCGGCGTCACCGAAGACCTGACCGGGCGCATTTCCGCCATCGACATGGTAAAGGCGGCAGTGGCCGCGCTCGGGGGCCTCGGCGGCGGCGGTCGCCCGGACATGGCCCGGGGCGGTGCAAAGGATGTGACGAAAGCCGCAGATGCGATTGCCGCGGTGGAAAGATTGTTGGAGGAAAGCTGATGCCCGCACTCTGGATTGCCCATGTAACGGTCACCGATGAAGAGGCCTATGGAAAATACGCAGCCCTTGCCGGCCCGGCGATCGAGGCTCACGGGGGCTATTTCATTGCCCGGGGGGGGCGCTATGTGCAACTGGAGGGCAAGGAGCGCCCGCGTAATGTGGTGGCGAAGTTCCCCAGCGTCGAGGCTGCGGAAAAATGTTACCATTCAGATGCTTACCAGGAGGCATTGAGCCACGCCCGTCATGCGTCGGAGCGGGAATTGCTGATTGTCGAGGTGAGCGAGTAAGGTGGCGGCCGCGCGGTCGGCCTAGCCGGCCTCGAGCAGGGAAAGTATCCTCGAGCAGTTTTCCGGTCGGCCATCGCAGCAATCGGCCAGCAGGAAGCCCACCAGGGCGTTCACCATTTGCAGATCGGCCGAATAGTGGATTTCACGCCGGTGGCGCCGTGCTTTCAGGAGCCCGGCGCGCTTCAGGATGGCGAGGTGGCCCGACAGGGTCGAGGGAAGGATGGCGAGCCGCCGCCCGATCTCTCCTACCTGCAGCCCATCGGGACCGGCGCGCACCAGCAGCCGGAAGATGGCCATGCGTGATGGCTGCGCCAGGGCCGAGAAGGCTTCGATTGCGCTTTCTTCATTCATGCTTCGATACTGCCCGAATTGTCAAATCTTGACAAGCCAGGCCGCCTTCGCTAGCCCTGTGACAATTCGGCGATTGGGGAAATGCGGAAAAGCCGAAGTCGCGCAGAAGCGGCACCGGGCCCTCTGCCCCGGGTGGGGATACCCGGAAGAGAAGAAGATCGGAAGAGATGAAGGAGCGCCAGGTGCGAAAGCTCATCGCCGAATGGCTCGGCACCTTCTCGCTGCTGGCCACCGTCGTCGGCTCGGGGATCATGGCCGAGCGGCTGGCAGGCGGCAACCTGGCCGTCGCGCTTCTGGGCAACACCATCCCCACCGGGGCGATCCTCGTGGTGCTGATCACCGTCTTCGGCCCCGTCTCGGGCGCGCATTTCAACCCGGCCGTGACGCTGAGCTTCCTGATCCGCCGCGAGATCGCGCCGAAGGCGGCGGCGGCCTATGTGTCGGCCCAGATCCTTGGCGGGATCGCCGGCGTCCTGGCCGCGCATCTGATGTTCGACCTGCCGCTGGTGCACCCTTCGGCCCAGCCGCGCACGGGGCTCGGGCAATGGGCGGGCGAGTTCGTCGCCACCTTCGGGCTGGTCGGCACCATCCTCGCCTGTCTCAGGGCGCGCCCCGATTTCGTGGCGGTGGCGGTGGGGCTCTACATCACCGCCGCCTACTGGTTCACCTCCTCCACCTCATTCGCCAACCCGGCGGTGACGATCGCGCGCGCCCTGTCCGACAGCTTCGCCGGCATCGCTCCGGCCAGCGTTCCCGCCTTCGTCGCCGTCCAGCTGCTGGCGGCGGCGCTGGCGACGGTCTTCTTCGGCTGGTTCCTGCGCGGGGCCGACGAAGCGGAGCCGCAGCGATGAGCGCTGCGCCTTTCGATTTCGACGAAGAGATCGACCGCACGCGGGTTCCGGCGCTGAAATGGCGCCCGCTGGCAGGTTCCGGGCCGGAAGCGGAGCTCTTCCCCGCCGGCGTCGCCGACATGGATTTCCGCGCCGCCCCCTGCATCCGGGCGGCGATGCGGCGGCGCCTCGACCACGGCGTGTTCGGCTACGAGGCGGTGCCCGAGGGGCTCTTTCCGGCGCTGATCGACTGGCACGCGAAGCGCCACGGCTGGCACATCGAGCCCTCCCATATCCTGCGCGCGCCGAATGTCCTCGACAGCCTCGCCATCGCCGCTTCGCTGTTCACCGCCCCCGGCGACGGGATCATCCTGCAGCCGCCGGTCTTCTTCGACTTCTTCGACGTCATCGCCGAGAACCGCCGCGAAGTGCTGCTCAATCCCCTGCGCCTCGAAGGCGGGCGCTACGAGATGGATTTCGAGGGGCTCGCGCGCCTTGCCGCCCGGCCGCGGGCGAAGATGCTCTTCCTGTGCAACCCGCACAATCCGGTCGGCCGGGTCTGGAGCCGCGCGGAGCTGGCCCGGCTCGACGAGATCTGCCGCCGCCACGGGGTGCTGGTGGTGGCCGACGAGATCCATGCCGACATCGCCCTGCCCGGCCACCGCTTCACCCCCTTCGCCGCGCTGGGCGAGGCGGCGGCGGCGAACGCGATCAGCTGCATCTCCCCCGCCAAGGCCTTCAACATCGCCTCCTGCTGCTCGGCCTTCACGATCGTCGCCGACAGGGCGCGGCGCCGGGCCTTCCAGGCCGAAAACAGCCGCCTCACGGTGAACAAGAACAACGCCTTCGCCTCCGTCGCCATGGAAGCGGCCTGGCGCGAGGGCGGGCCGTGGCTCGATGCGGCGATCGCCTATGTCGCCGGCAATCTGGCGCTGATGCGCGCGCGGCTGGCCGAAATCCCGGGCGTGGATCTGATCGAGCCTGAGGGCACCTTCCTCGCCTGGCTCGACTTCCGCGCCCTGGGGCTCGCGCCCGGCGCGTTGGCGGCCTTTCTGCGCGAAAGGGCCGGGTGGCTGGTCAGCCGCGGCGAGGCCTTCGGCTCCGGCGGCGCGGGTTTTGCCCGGGTCAACATCGCCTGCACCCGGGCGCGGCTGCGGCGCGCGCTCGACCGGCTGGCCGCGGCCATGGGCGGATCCGGGGCGCGCCGCCGTCCCTCCTCTTCCTGATCGGCCCGTTCTCGGCCCCTTGTCGGACCCTGATCGGTCCATTCTCGG
>JALWJU010000537.1 GCA_026997055.1 Paracoccaceae bacterium
CGGGTGAGGAAAATTTACCTCGAATTAACCGCTTTCATGGTGAAATCCTGCCATGAGACGGGAAATGATTCGAAAAGAACCCATCCGCCAGGACCCGGAAGGATGGATCCGGCAGGTCTTTGCCGCCCAGGCGGTGCGAAAGGGCGGCGTGATCCGGCGCGCGGTGCCATGGGTGGAGCGCGAAATCGGTCGCGAGCGATTCGTGCAGGAGGTGCGAAGGCGCGGCTTCCACATGATCGAATGCGGCGGGCAATATGTGGTGATCTGCAACCGCGCCGGCCTGCGCGTGGTGTGCTGAAACCGGCGACACTGGCGCGGGGCGTGGCGGGCGGCAATTTTTCTGCGAAAAATTGTACCGATTTTTCGCAGAAAAATCGGGCGCGCCCCCGCGAGCAAGCGACAGGCCGGCAGCCATGAGCGGCGATCCCCTGGTCATCTTCACCCCCTCGGGCAAGCGCGGCCGCTTCCCCCGCGGCACCCGCGTGCTCGATGCGGCGCGCAAGCTTGGGGTCGATCTCGATTCGGTCTGCGGCGGGCGCGGCATCTGCTCCAGATGCCAGGTCAGCCCCGGCCAGGGCGATTTTCCCAAGTTCGGGATTCATGTGAGGGCGGATGCGCTCTCGCCCAAAAACGCGGTCGAGGAACGCTACGACCGCAAGCGCGGCCTGCCCCCGGGCCGCCGGCTGGGCTGCCAGGCCACGATCGAGCACGACGTGGTGATCGACGTGCCGGCCGAAAGCCAGGTCCACAAGCAGGTGGTGCGCAAGCGCGCCGAGGCCCGCGAGATCCGGCTGGACCCGACCATCCGCCTTGCCTGTGTCGAGGTCGCGCGGCCTGACATGCACCAGCCAAGCGGCGACACCGAGCGCCTGCTGGATGCCCTCGCCGCCCAGACCGGCCTGCCAGACATCAGCCTCGATTTCCACCTGCTGCCGGCCCTGCAAGAGACCCTGCGCGCGGGCGGCTGGACCGTGACCGCCGCCCTCTGGCAGCCGCGCGAAGGCGCACCAGCCCGCGTCATCGCCCTCTGGCCCGGCTTTCACGACCGCCCCGCCTACGGGCTCGCGGTGGACCTTGGCTCCACCACCATCGCCGCGCATCTGTGCGACCTTTCGAGTGGCGAGGTGGTGGCCTCTGCCGGCCGGATGAACCCGCAGATCCGCTTTGGCGAGGACCTGATGAGCCGGGTCAGCTACGCGATGCTCAACGAGGGCGGCGCCGCCGAAATGACCCGGGCCGTGCGCGAGGGGCTGAACGCGCTCATTGGCGAAATCGCCCGCGAGGCCGCCATCAGCCCAGCCGACATCCTCGATTGCGTCCTGGTGATGAACCCGGTCATGCACCACCTGTTTGTCGGCCTCGACCCCTACGAGCTCGGCCAGGCCCCCTTCGCGCTCGCCACTTCCTCGGCGCTGAGCCTTCCCGCGCGCGCGCTCGGCCTCACCCTCGCCCCGGGCACGCGCGCCTATATCCTGCCGCTGATCGCCGGCCATGTGGGCGCCGATGCCGCCGGGGTCGCGCTCTCCGAGGCGCCCGAAACCTCCGACGACCTGGTGCTGATTGTCGATGTGGGCACCAATGCCGAGATCCTGCTGGGCGACCGGCACGGCGTGCTGGCCTGCTCCTCGCCCACCGGCCCGGCCTTCGAGGGCGCGCAGATCAGCGCCGGCCAGCGCGCGGCCCCCGGCGCCATCGAGCGCGTCCAGATCGACCCGGCCACGAAAGAGCCCCGCTTCAGGGTGATCGGCAGCGATCTGTGGTCCGATGAAGCGGGTTTCGCCGAATCCATCGCCGGCACCGGGGTCACCGGCATCTGCGGCTCGGGCATCATCGAGGCGATCGCCGAGATGCGCATGGCCGGGCTGGTGGACGCCTCGGGGCTGATCGGCAGCGCCGAGCAGACCGGCTCGCCCCGCTGCATCAGCGAAGGACGCACCCACGCATACCGTCTCTGGCAGGGCGAGGACGGCGCCGAGATCACCATCACCAATGGCGATATCCGCGCAATCCAGATGGCCAAGGCCGCGCTCTATGCCGGTGCCCGCCTGCTGATGGACAAGCGCGGGGTCGAGCGCGTGGAGCGCATCGTGCTGGCCGGGGCCTTCGGCGCCCATATCAGCCCGAAACACGCCATGGTGCTGGGCATGATCCCCGATTGCGCGCTGGAAAAGGTCACCTCCGCCGGCAATGCCGCCGGCACCGGCGCGCGCATCGCCCTGCTCGACCGTACCGCCCGCCCCCTGATCGAGGAAAACGTGCGCCGGATCGAAAAGGTGGAGACGGCGGTGGAGCCGCGCTTTCAGGAGCATTTCGTCAATGCCACCGCCCTGCCCAACGCCACCGACCCCTTCCCGACCCTGCGCGCCATCG
>JALWJU010000538.1 GCA_026997055.1 Paracoccaceae bacterium
AAGCCCCCTGGGCGACGATCGGCTTGATGTCCTCGGCCATGTCGCCGAAGATGTTCGACGCCATGCGGATCTCGTGGCTCTTGAGCCAGTTGAGATTGCCCTTGAGCGTGTTGATCTCGCCGTTATGCGCAAGCATGCGGAAGGGCTGGGCCAGCCACCATTGCGGGAAGGTATTGGTGGAATAGCGCTGGTGATAAATGGCAAAGGCGCTGATGAAGCGCTCGTCCTTGAGATCAGGGTAGAATTCGGCCACCTGCTCGGCCAGCATCATCCCCTTGTAGATGATCGACCGGCAGGAAAGGCTGGCGATGTAGAGGTCCGGCACCAGTGCTGCGGCGGCGGCCTTTTCGATCCGGCGGCGGATGACGTAAAGCTCGCGCTCGAAGGTCTCTTCGTCCACGCCCTTCGCATTGGAAATCAGGATCTGCTCGATCTCGGGGCGGGTGGCATTGGCCTTTTCGCCGAGGCAGTCGATATTGACCGGCACATGACGCCAGCCATATATCCGGTAGCCCATGCGCAGCACTTCGGTCTCGATGATGGTGCGGCAGGTCTCCTGCGCGCCGTGATCGGTACGCGGCAGAAACACCTGCCCCACGGCGATCAGCTGATCGGTGCGCGGCTCGTGGCCGGTGCGCCGAATCTGGTCATAGAAGAAATGCACCGGGATCTGCACATGGATACCGGCACCGTCGCCGGTCTTGCCGTCCGCATCCACCGCGCCGCGGTGCCAGACGGCCTTGAGCGCGTCGATGCCGTTTTCCACCACCTTGCGCGAGGGCTTGCCGTCGATCGACACCACCAGGCCGACCCCGCAGGAAGCGTGCTCGTCCTCGGCGCGATAGAGCGAGTGCTCGTTCATCCAGGCGCGCTTTTCGGCCTCGGCACGGGCCCAGTTCTCGTCATGCTTGGTCATTCTTCGGTCCCCTCTGTGCCGCTCTCGGTATCGCGGCTGAACAGCTCCAGGCACTCGGCGCGCGTCAGGCGCTTGTGGCCCTCGCCGGTATAGGCGTAGCTGTCCGGTTTCATGTCGGTATAGATCTCGTTTTCGAGCGCGAAGCCATTGGCATCGTCAAACAGCCCGATCGGGATTTCGGTAGCGCCAAACCACTTTCCCCGCTCGGTGACGCGGTAATAGAGCCCTGTGCCGCACTTGCCGCACCAGGCGCGTTCGGCCCATTCGGAGCTTTGCAGCGTGGTAATATGCTCGCGCCCGTGCCAGGTCACGCGCTCGGTGGGCACGCTGACGCCCAAGAGCGCCGACCCGGTCCAGCGGCGGCACATCTCGCAATGGCAGATGCCGTAGCGCATCGGCACGTCTTCGGCCGAAAAGCCGACCGCCCCGCACATGCATCTGCCGGTTTTCGTGGCCATGCGCCTACTCCGCCGCGATGCCGGCGCGCTCGGACAGCCAGCCGAGAATCGCCTCAGCCGCCTCGCGCCCGTCGCGGATCGCCCAGACCACCAGCGAGGCACCGCGCTGGATGTCGCCGCAGGCCCAGACGCCCTCCATGCTGGTCGCGTGGGTGGCGAAATCGGCGCGGATCGTGCCCCAGTCGGTGGTCTCGAGTTCGCCCTCCAGCCCCCATTGGGCGGGCAGGTCTTCGGGGCTGAAGCCCAGCGCCTTGATCACCAGGTCGGCCTCTTCCACATGGGTTGCGCCCTCGATCGGCTCGGGCGAGCGGCGGCCGGACGCGTCGGGCGCGCCAAGGGCCATTTCCTGCACGATGACGCCCGTGACCGGATCGCCGGCAAAGCCCGCGGGCGCGGCGAGCCAGACGAATTCGGCCCCCTCCTCCTCGGCATTCTGCACCTCGCGGGTGCTGCCGGGCATGTTTTCGCGGTCGCGCCGGTAGAGGCACTTGACGCTGGTCGCCCCCTGGCGCAGCGCGGTGCGCACGCAATCCATGGCGGTGTCGCCTCCGCCGATCACCACCACCTTCTTGCCCCGCGCATTGAGGGTGCCGTCTTCGTATTCTGGCACCGTGTCGCCGAAGCCGACGCGATTGGACGCGGTGAGGTAATCGAGCGCGGCGACGATCCCGCGCGCGCCGGCGCCGGGCACCCTGAGGTCGCGCGCCGCATAGACGCCGGTCGCCAGCAGCAGTGCGTCGTGCTGGTCGCGGATCTCCTGGAAGCTGATATCGCTGCCCACGTTGCAATTAAGCTCGAAGGTCACCCCGGCACGCTCGAGCTGCTCGACACGGCGCATGACCACATCCTTTTCCAGCTTGAAGCCGGGGATGCCATAGGTGAGCAGGCCGCCGGCGCGGTCGTGGCGGTCGTAGATCGTGACCCGGATACCGGCACGGCGCAGCACATCCGCCGCCGCCAGCCCGGCAGGCCCGGCGCCGATGATGCCCACGCTCTCGTCGCGCTCGGCGGCAGGGGTGATCTCGCCGACCCAGCCCTGCTCCCAGGCGGTATCGGTGATGTATTTCTCCACCGCGCCGATGGTGACAGTGCCGTGACCGGCCTGTTCGATCACGCAATTGCCTTCGCAAAGCCGGTCCTGCGGACAGATGCGCCCGCAGATCTCCGGGAAGGTATTGGTAGCCTGCGAAAGCTGATAGGCCTCTTCCAGCCGCCCCATGGCGACCATGCGCAGCCAGTCGGGGATATTGTTGTGCAGCGGGCAATGGGTGTGGCAATAGGGCACGCCGCACTGGGAGCAGCGACTGGCCTGTTCGGCCGCCTTGGCGGCGGCGAATTCGGCATAGATCTCGTGGAAATCCCGGCGCCGCACCTCTGGCGGGCGCTTTTCGGGCATGTCGTGCCCGATCTTCACGAATTTCAGCATCGGCTGCCTGGCCATATCTGCCTCCTCACTGTTCGAAGCGCCTTTTACGGCGGGGTGATCAGGATGAAAAGACAGAGATGCTGACCTTTAAGGGATGTTTTGTCGCGGCAAAAAGTGCGGGGGCGCGGAAAATCGCAAAATAAAGGTCAGCGCGCACTACCTTTCAGACAACATAGCCAAGTGCGGAGGCCCCCAACAGCGCGCCGCCAAACAGGATCCGATAAATGGCAAAGGCGGTGAACTTATGCGTGCGAATGAAACCCAGCAACCATTTCACCGAAACAAAAGCCGTCACCATCGACACGGCAAAGGCCACCCCGAGCCCGGTCCAGTCCTCGGCCGGCGCGTCTGCGCCCAGTTGCCCCAGCAGCTCGTAAGCGCTTGCCGCATACATGGTCGGAATCCCCACCAGAAAGGCGAATTCCGTCGCCGCCGCGCGGTTCGACGTGCCCAGCAGCATCGCGACGAATATCGTCGTGGCCGAGCGCGACAGGCCCGGAAACACCCCGGCCACCACCTGCGCCACCCCCACGGCAATCGCTACCCGCATGGTCACCGCCACCCGATCCGGCTGCCGCGCGGCAAGCGACTCGGCCACCAGCATCCAGATGCCGCCGATGACCAGCGCCCAGGCCACGGGCGTGATGGTCGTGGGCAGTTCGAAACCCAGCCTCTTGACCACCAGCCCCAGCACGGCAGTGACCAGAAAAGCCACGCTGAGCTTGATCAGGTAGTCCCGGTTCTCCGCATCGCTCCAGCCCGTCAGCAGGGCGACGATGCGCTGCCAGTAGATCAGCGTCACCGCCAGGATGGCCCCGGCCTGAATGACGATATTGTAGGTATCCGACCGTGCCCCCAGCCAATGCTCCGCCACCAGCAGATGCCCGGTGGAGGAGATCGGCAGAAACTCGGTGACACCCTCGATCACGCCCAGCAGCGCATCGGCAAGATAGGTCATGCGCTCGCTCCGGTGGGCGCCTTGTGCGCCTAGACTTCCAGCCCGCGGGCCGAGTTGCGGATGGCCGCATACTGCCCGTCGGGGCGGTAGCGGTAAAGATATTCGGGCAGAACGGCCTCCATCGCCTGCGGAGCGATGGCAAGCTCACCAAAGCCGCGCGCGCCGGGGCCGACCACGTTATCGTGCTGCAATGCCCGCACCTGATCGCGGGTCAGCGGCGAGACGATCAGTCCGCCCGAAAGCGTCTGCCAGAGATCGAACCAGAAGGCCATGAAGTCGGCCACCCGGAAGGGGATGTTCGCGACCAGCCGACGGCGCTCGATGATCTTCAGCATGATCCCGAGCAGATCGCGCAAGCTTTCCACTTCCGGCCCGCCGAGCTCGTAGATACCCGGCGCCGCCTGCCCGGTGGCGCCCTTCTCGGCCGCGGCGGCCACGTCATCCACATATACCGGCTGCATCAGCGTATCGGCACCCACCACCGGCAGCACCGGCGACAGCCGTGCCATGGCGGCAAAACGGTTGAAGAATCGGTCCTCGGGGCCAAAGATCACCGATGGCCGCAGGATCACCGCATTAGGAAAGGCCGCCAGCACGGCCTTCTCACCGCGCCCCTTGGAGCGGGCATATTCGTAATCCCCCCCGGCATCGGCACCGATTGCCGAGACATGCACCAGATGCGCCACGCCCTCATCGGCAGCGACGCGGGCGATCCGCCGGGCGGCCTCGTCATGCACGGCGGCAAAGGTATTCCTGCCGATCTCGTTGAGAATCCCGACGCAATTCACCACCGCATCGGCGCCGCGCGCGGCGGCGCGCACGGAAGCATCGTCGCGCACATTGCACAGCTCCGGCTCCACCTGGCCCACGGCGCCGTAGGTCCTGACGAATATGCTTTCGTTGGGACGGCGCACTGCAACCCGCACGCGCCAGCCGGCTCGCGCCAGCCGCTGCGCCACATAGCGGCCGACGAAGCCGGAACCGCCGTAAATGGTGACAAGCCTGGACATCGGAGACTCTCCTTTCAGCCTGCAAGATGCTTAAACCCAAGCCCCGCGCGGGACAAGGTGGCCCGGCGCATTTTTCCGTACATGGCCCGGCCAAACCCGTTGACACGCCCCGCGCGCAGGTTTACATCGCAGCCTCACGACACCTGCCCAGGTGGCGGAATTGGTAGACGCGCTAGCTTCAGGTGCTAGTGTCCGTATGGACGTGGAGGTTCGAGTCCTCTCCTGGGCACCACTCCCAAGCAGATGGTTCTCGGGGCGCCGACCTCAGCGCCGAAAGGACGAGCTGCATGGCTGACAGGCCCACACATCCACCGGACAATCTCGGCATGGAGGCCGAGGAGATGCGCCGGCTCGGCTACAAGGTCGTTGACCTGGTGGTGGAGCGCGCTCTGGGCCGGGGCAAGGAGCCGGTGATTCGCGAGGATACGCCCGAGGCGCTGCTGGAGGCGCTGGGCGGCCCCCTGCCGGAAGCGCCGCTGGACGCGGATGCTTCGCTCGACCTGCTGGCAGGCGTGGCGCTTGCACATATGCAGCACGGCGACCACCCGCGCTATTTCGCCCGGGTGCCGGGGCCGGCCTCCTTTGCCGCCATCCTCGGCGAATGGCTGGGCACCGGCTTCAACACCATCGCCACCAGTTGGGGCGGCGCTTCGGGGCCGGCGACGCTGGAGCTTGTGGTGATCGGCTGGCTGGCCGAGCTTCTGGGCCTGCCCACAGACACCGAAGGCGTGCTGGTCTCGGGCGGCTCGCTGGCCAACCTCACCGCCTTTGCCGTGGCGCGCAGCGAGATGGGACCGGGGGTGGCCTATTTCACCGACCAGACCCATGCTTCGCTGCCGCGCAATCTGCGCGCGCTGGGTTGGGGCGAGGCGCATCTGCACAGGCTCGAAAGCGATGCGCGTCTGCGCATGGACATGGGCAGCCTGCGCCGCGCGGTGGCCGAAGACCGCGCCCGCGGCCGCCTGCCGCAAATGGTCGTCGCTACCGCCGGCACCACCAATACCGGCGCGGTCGATCCGCTGGAGGCGCTCGCCGATTTCTGCGCCGAAGAGGGGCTGTGGCTGCATGTGGACGGCGCTTATGGCGGCCCCGCGGCGCTGACCGAGGCGGGGCGCGCCCGCCTGCGCGGCATGGAGCGGGCCGATTCGCTCGCGGTGGACCCGCACAAATGGCTGTTTCAGCCCTATGACGTGGGCGCCTGTTTCGTCATGCGCCCCGGCGCGCTGGAGCGCTGCTTCGCGATGCATCCGGAATATCTCAGAGACGTGAAGGCCACACCGGGCGTGGTGAGCTTCGGCGACCGCTCGCTGGAGCTCACCCGGCGCTCGCGGGCGATCAAGCTGTGGCTCTCCCTGCGAACCTATGGCGCGGAGAAATTCCGCGAAGCGGTGGCGCGCGGCATCGCCCTGGCCGAACATGCCGAAGCCCGCCTTCGTGCCGCGCCGGATGTCTGGGAGGTGGTCTCGCCGGCGCAGATCGGCGTGGTCTGCTTCGCCCTGCGAGGGGCGGATGCTTCGGAGCACGCATATCGCGCCGCACGCCTGACCGAAAGCGGCTTTGCCGCCGTCACCTCGACCAGTCTCAAGGGCCGTTCGGTCCTGCGCCTGTGCACGATCAACCCGACCACGACCGAAGCGGATATAGACGAAGTGCTGCGCCGCCTGGCAGCAGAATAAGTCTCTAACCCAGCGAATAGAGCCACATGCGCAGCGCCAGCCCCTCCCGCGCGCCCAACGCCCGGGCCGAGGCATTGGCGCGCGAGATCACGCCGGTTTCCAGCGCCGAGGCCGCATCGCCGATGCGCGCCGTCTCGGCACTCACCGTGACCGCAGCGATCCCCTGCGCTTCCAGCGCCGGCAGGCGCGAGCAGCCGATTTCGCCGGGCCCCAGGCCTGCGTCGTTGAAGACGGCCACCCGGGCCGGTGCCTTCAGCGCCCGGGCCGGATCGCCGCCGATCAGGGCGCCGTGCGAGCCGGTGACGACCAGCTGGCCCGCATGTTCGGGCCCGACCATGGAGGCGCTGTCGAGCAAAAAGACCGGCGCACCGCCGGGACGCAGGGCCTTTTGCGTCTGCGCCTCTTCGTGAGGGGATAGTTTTCCGGCAGGCTCGGGCGCACATCTCAGCAGCGCGACCGCTTCGCCCACCGCCATCCCGGGCCTCACCCCAAGCGCCCGGGCGTGCCTGTTCGGGCGGCTGACAATACCGCGGGCGAGCGCGTCGCGCGCATCTCCGATCCGCGCCGACATGCAGTCCACTCCCGCCGCCGCCATCCCCACCGCGTCAAGCGCCATCACCCCACCGACTCCGGCGCCCTCGAGCCCGATCCCGGCATCGTTGAACAATACGGCCCTGAGCCCGGCCCGCGAGGCGAGCGAAGCCGGATAAAGCCCCCCATGCGAGCCGCTGACCGCCACCCGCCCGCCATCGCCGGGGACCAGATCGGTGATGGAATCGCGCAATATCAGCCAATCATCCATGGCCCCGCATAGACTCCTTGACAGGGATTTGTAAATCATACCAGATAACCAGAACAGAAAATTCCGACTGGTGGAACGATCATGCCTGTAACGGGCTCCATCCCCCGCGCCGCGCGGATCATGGACGTGCTGGCCGAAGCGCCCGAAGGCATGGCCCTGTCCGAGATTGTCGCCCGCTCCGGCTTTACCAAGACCACCACCTTTCGCGTGCTCGCTGCCCTCACCGAAGCGCGCTTCGTCGAGCAGGACCCGCTGGGGCGCAAGTATCGCCTCGGGCGCAAGCTCTCCGATCTGGCGCGGCTGGCCGGGCGCGCCGATATCGCCGCCCTGGCCACCCATTCCTGCGAGCGGCTGGCCGAGCTCACCGCCGATACGGTGTTTCTCTCGGTACCCGAAGGTCCGCTGTCGATCTGCGTGCTGCGGCGTACCGGGGCCTTTCCGGTGCGCACGCTGACGCTTGACCAGGGCGATGCCCGCCCGCTGGGCGTCGGCGCCGGCTCGCTGGCCCTTTACTGCGCCATGGACCCGGCCCGGCGGCACGCCGCCTGCCGGTTCAACCGTGCGTGGCTGGCCGAATACGCCATGGACGAAGCCCGGCTGGAGGCCGAGGTAAAGGCCTTTCGCAGCCGCGGCTATGCGCTCAATCGCGGCCAGGTGATCGAGGGCACTTCCGCCGTGGCGGTGCCTGTTTTCACGCGCGGGGGAGCGCTCGTGGCGGCACTGGCGATCGGGGCGATCAATGCGCGCATGAGCGAAGAGCGAATCCGGGAGGAGCTGCTCCCGGCCCTGCGCGGCGAGGCGGAGCGCCTGCGCGGCAGGCTGATTGACAAGGAGGGTGCAAAGCATGTCTGAACCGGGCGATGACGGCGACAACAGAGCGCGCAGCATCGCGCTCTTGAGGATGATGGAGCGCATCCGCGCCTTCGAGGAGCAGGCGATCCTCGCCGCCGAGCGCGACAAGCTGGTGCTCGGCGCCATTCACCCCTCGATCGGGCAGGAGGCCTGCGCGGCGGGCATCATGCAGGCGCTGCGGCGCGACGATATCCTGCTCTCCACCCATCGCGGCCACGGCCATACGCTCGCCAAGGGCGCCGATCCGCTGGCCATGTTCCGCGAGCTTCTCGGGCGCGCGGGCGGCTGCTGCGGCGGCAAGGGCGGCTCCATGCATATCGCCGATTTCAATGTCGGGATGCTCGGGGCCAATGGCGTGGTGGGGGCCAATATCACCATCGGCGCCGGGGCCGCCCATGGGCTGAAGCTCATGGGCAGCGACCGCATCGCGGTGGATATCTTCGGCGACGGTGCGGTCAATCGCGGCCCGTTTCTCGAAGGGCTCAACTGGGCGGCGGTCTATGCGCTCCCCGTGCTGTTCGTCTGCGAGGACAACCAGTGGAGCGCCACCACCCGCACCCGCACCGTCACCGCCGGCGAGGGGGCCGGCGCGCGGGCTGCCGCGATGGGCCTGCCGGTCACCACGGTGGACGGCAACAATGTCGAAGAGGTGGCGCAGGCCGCCGATCAGATGGTGGCCCGCATCCGCTCCGGCAACGGCCCCGAATTCCTCCACGCCATTACCTACCGTCAGACCGGGCACACTTCCTTTGATCAGGCCGCCTACCGGCCCGAGGGCGAGGCGGAGCGGCACAAAAGGGAAGATGACCCGATCCTGCGCCAGCGCAGCTATTTGCGGGAAATGGGGCTGAGTTCGGCAGAGCTGGAGACTCTCCACGCCGAAGCACAGGCCGAAATGGCCGCGCTCCTGAAGGAAGCCGCCGCAACCCCCTTCCCGCCCGACAGCGCGGCCTTCACCGATGTTCAGGATATCGGCTCGCCCGCCAAGGAGGCTTTCTGATGGCCGAGAAGATGACCTATGTCGAAGCCTCCCGCGAAGCCCTACGCGAGGCGATGCGGGCCGACGAGACCGTCTGGTGCCTGGGCGAAGACCTCGGACGCGGCAGCGTCTTCGGTCAGTATCTGGGATTGCAGGAAGAGTTCGGCCCCGAGCGCGTGGTCGATACCCCCATTTCCGAAGCCGCGATCATGGGCGCGGCACTGGGCGCGGCCATGGTCGGCACCCGCCCGGTGGTGGAGATGCGCTTCTCCGATTTCGCGCTCTGCGCCACCGACGAGCTCGTGAACCAGATCGCCAAGGCCCGCTTCATGTTTGGCGGCCAGTCCCGCGCGGCGATGGTGATCCGCAAGCCTACCGGCATGTGGCGCTCTTCCGCCGCCCAGCACAGCCAGTCGCTGGAGAGCTGGTACACCCATATCCCCGGCCTGGTCGTGGTCTGCCCGGCCACCCCGCAGGACAATTATTCGCTGATGAAAGCCGCCATCGCCGCCGACGATCCGGTGGTCTATTTCGAGCACAAGAATATCTGGGGCATGGAGGGCGAGGTGGACCGCTCGCACACGGTCGAGATCGGCAAGGCCGCGATCCGGCGCACGGGCGCGGATGTGACCATCGTCAGCTGGTCCGATACCGCCAATCTCGCCGATGAGGCGGGCGCGCGCCTCGCCGAAGAGGGGATCGGCGCCGAGGTGATCGACCTGCGCTCGCTCTGGCCGTGGGACAAGGCGACGGTGCGTGCTTCTGTCGCCAAAACGGGCCGGCTCATCGTCGCCCATGAGAGCGTGCGGGTCGGCGGCTTTGGCGGCGAAATCGCCGCAACCGTGGCCGAAGCGGTGCCCGGCGCGCGCATCCGCCGCCTGGGCGCGCCGCGCTCGCTCATTGCCTATGCGCCCAACCTCGAGGACCAGATGCGTGTAACCCGGGAAATGATCGCACAAGCCGCACGGGAGATGGTAAAGTGACCGACAGCAACGAAATGACCGGCGGCGAGGCCATCGCCCGCGCCCTTCTGGCCCACGAGATCGGGCCGATGTTCGGCATGGGCGGATTCCAGCTCCTGCCCTTCTACGATGCCGCCCGCCGCCTTGGCCTCGACCACCACCTGATCAATGACGAGCGC
>JALWJU010000539.1 GCA_026997055.1 Paracoccaceae bacterium
GGCCGATGCGGTCGCCGCTGCGGTGGCCGAGGCGGCCGCCACGCCCGACCCGGCTCCCGCGCCGGCTCCTTCCACGCCGGCTGCCACCGGCCCGCCGCTCACCGCCGGCTAGAAGCGCGCCTTCCGCGTCGCCGTGGGCAATTGCTGGAATGTGGGCTCGCTCTCTTCCGAGGCCCTTGCCACCACGGTAGTGGTCGCCGTATCCATGAAGCAGGACGGCAAGCCCGATATCGGCTCGATCCGCATGGTGTCCTTCAGCGGTGGCAGCCAGCAGGCGGCGCGGCGCGCCTTCGATGCCGCGCGCCGGGCGATCATCCGCTGCGGGGCGCGCGGCTACGATCTGCCGGCGGACAAGTACGCGCAGTGGAAGGAGATCGAAATGACCTTCAATCCCGAAAACATGAGGATCAGATGAATTTGCTGAGACCCCTTCTGGGCGCCCTTGCGATTGCCCTGCTGGCGAGCGTCCCCGCCCGCGCCGCGCCGCTGCGCATCGAGATCACCGAAGGGGTGATCGAGCCGCTTCCCTTCGCGCTGCCGGATTTTCAGCCCGAAAACGCCGCCGCCGCCGAGATGGCGCGCCAGATATCCCGGGTCGTGGCCGCCGACCTGGTCGGCACCGGGCTGTTTCGCGAGATCCCGGCCTCGGCCTTCGTCTCCACCGTCACCAGCTTTGCCAGCCCCGTGCAATATGCCGACTGGAAGGCGATCAACGCCCAGGCGCTGATCACCGGCGCGGTGTCGGTCGGGCCGGGAGACAGGCTGACGGTGAAGTTCCGCCTGTTCGACGTGTTCAGCCAGGCGCCGCTGGGCGAGGGGCTGCAGTTCTCCGGCTCCGAAAGCGCCTGGCGGCGCATGGCCCACAAGGTCGCCGATGCGGTCTATGGCCGGATCACCGGCGAGGCGGGCTATTTCGACAGCCGGGTGGTGTTCGTCAGCGAGTCGGGGCCCAAGAACGCGCGCCTCAAGCGCCTGGCGATCATGGATTACGACGGCGCGAATCTGCAATATCTCACCGACAGTTCGGCGCTGGTGCTGGCGCCGCGCTTCTCGCCCACCGGCGACCGGGTACTCTATACCTCTTACGAGACCGGGTTTCCGCAGATCTTCCTGCTCGATGTCGCCAATGTGGGGCGCGCGGCCCTGCCCACGCCGCCGGGCAACATGAGCTTCGCCCCGCGCTTTTCGCCCGATGGCAAATCGGTGGTGTTCTCGCTGGAAAAGGGCGGCAATACCGATATCTACCGGATGAATCTGGACGGCTCGGGCGTCGTGCGCCTGACCCGCGCGCCCTCGATCGAGACCGGCCCGAGCTTCTCGCCCGACGGCCGCCGGATCGTGTTCAGCTCCGACCGCTCCGGCAGCCCGCAGCTCTACGTGATGCCCGCCGGCGGGGGCGCGGCGCGGCGCATCTCCTTTGGCCCCGGGCGCTACAACACCCCGGTCTGGTCGCCGCGCGGGGATCTTATCGCGTTTACCAAGCAGAATGCCGGGCGCTTTCATATCGGCGTCATGCGCACCGACGGCAGCGAAGAGCGCCTGCTGACCGCTTCTTTCCTGGACGAAGGCCCGACCTGGGCGCCGAACGGGCGGGTGATCATGTTTACCCGCGTAAGCCAGGGCGCGCAGGGCGACAGCGCGCTCTATGCGGTGGACATCACCGGGCGCAACCTGCGCCGGGTACCCACGCCGGGGCAGGCCTCGGACCCGTCCTGGTCGCCGCTGCAATAGGCGGCAACGGGTCGGGCGCGGCAAGAGGGCGCGACGCGCTTGTTTCCAGCGGCCCCGCGCCGTGATATGAAGAGAAAAAGAGCAGAGGAAAAGACATGCGACATCTGACACGGGCGGCCTTGCTGGTCATGGTACTGGGGGCCGCGGCCTGCACCAATCCGGGGCGGTTCGACAATGCCGGCGCGGGTGGCGGCGCCGGGGCGGGGGCGGTGCCGGGCTCGGCTTCGGATCCGACCAGTCCGGCCTATTTCCAGCAGACCGTGGGCGACCGGGTGCTGTTCGCGGTGGACCAGTCCACGCTGAGCGCCGAAGCGCGCGACACGCTCCTCAAGCAGGCCGCCTGGCTGAAGGACAACCCTGACTTCAGCGCCATCATCGAGGGCCATGCCGACGAGCAGGGCACGCGCGAATACAACCTCGCGCTTGGCGCGCGCCGGGCCAGCGCGGTGCAGAACTTCCTGATCGAGGCCGGGGTGGAGCCTGCGCGCCTGCGCACGGTGAGCTATGGCAAGGAGCGCCCGATCGCGATCTGTTCGGACGAATCCTGCTATGCGCAGAACCGCCGGGCGGTCACCGTGCTTTCGGCCGGCCCGGGCACCAGCTAGGCGGGCTTGCAGGCCCGAAAGAAAGGGGGGG
>JALWJU010000540.1 GCA_026997055.1 Paracoccaceae bacterium
GCCGGCACGGCAAAGCACATGCGCAGGAAATTGGAGGCATAATCGAGGTCGTTGCGCGGATAGACGAAGGGCTGGCCGACCGAATACTTGTAGGCCATGGCGGCGATGGTCGGCATCTTGGCGATCATGCGGATGGCGGCGATCTCGCGCTGCTCGGGGTCGTTGATGTCGAGGCTGTCATGGTAGAAGGCGCTCATCGCCCCCATCACCCCGGTGATGATCGCCATCGGGTGGGCATCGCGGCGGAAGCCCTTGAAAAAGCTGATCATCTGCTCGTGGACCATGGTGTGATTGGTCACCCGCGCCTCGAAATCCTCCAGCGCCTGGGCGGTGGGCAGGTCGCCGTAGAGCAGCAGGTAGCAGACTTCGAGGTAATGGGACTTCTCCGCCAGCTGGTCGATGGGATAGCCGCGATAGAGAAGCTCGCCCTTGCCGCCGTCGATATAGGTGATCTTCGATTCGCAGGAGGCGGTGGACGTATAGCCCGGATCGAAGGTGAAGACCCCGCCATCTCGATAAAGCGTCGTGATATCTATGACATCCGGCCCGAGCGTCGGGCTGTGGATCGGCAGTTCCAGGGTCGTGTCGCCAAAGCTCAGTTTCGCGGTTCCGGTCTTTTCGGGCATTTGTGTTCCTTTTGTTCGTTCTGCCCGGGGCGTCTCGTGCCCGGGCCTAGCCTGCGACATCTGCGGCGGCATCCCCGAGGCGCGCGATGGTCTCCTCGCGCCCCAGCACCAGCATCATGTCAAAAACGCTGGGAGTGGCAGCCCGCCCGGCCAGGGCGGCGCGCAATGGCCCCGCGAGCTTGCCGAAGGTCAGCCCGTGCGCGGCGGCCGCGGCGTTCAGCACGCCCTCCAGCTCTTCGCGTTCCCAGCTAGCATTTTGCAGTTGCGGCGTCAATTCTCTCAGTATACCGCGGGATACATCATCCAGGTGCCGGGCCGCCTTCTGCTCGATTTCCAGGGGGCGGTCGGCAAGGATAAAATGCGCCTTGTCATGGACTTGGCCAAGATTCTTCGCCCCGGCCCGCAGGAAGGGAGCGGCCCGGAGAAAATCGGCTTCTTTCTGCGGCTGCACAACAGGCAGGCCATTGGCCGAAAGGTAATCCTGCACGGCGGCGAGCAGCTCTTCGCCCTCCATCGCCGCGATATGCTTGCCCGAGAGGTTGTCGAGCTTCCTGAAGTCGAAGCGGGCCGGGGATTTGCCAATGCCCTCGAGGTCGAACCACGCGCGCGCCTCGTCATCGGTGAAATATTCCGCGTCGCCATGGCTCCAGCCCAGGCGCGCGAGATAGTTGCGCAGGGCGCGCGCCGGATAGCCCATGCGGCGGTATTCGCCGACCCCGAGCGCGCCGTGGCGCTTGGACAGTTTCTTGCCGTCGGGGCCGTGGATGAGCGGGATATGCGCCCAGATCGGCTCCTGCCAGCCCAGCGCCCGGTAGAGCAGGCTCTGGCGGGCGGCGTTGTTGAGGTGGTCGTCGCCGCGGATCACATGGGTCACGCCCATGTCGTGATCGTCCACCACCACCGCCAGCATGTAGGTGGGCGTGCCGTCGGAGCGCAGCAGGATCATGTCGTCGAGCTGGTCGTTTCGGATCACCACGCGGCCCTGCACCCGGTCTTCGATCACGGTTTCGCCCTTGCGCGGGGCCTTGAGGCGGATCGCAAAGGGCGCGTCGGGGTGGCTGGCCGGGTCGGCCTCGCGCCAGGGGCTCCGAAACAGGGTCGAGCGCTTCTCGGCCCGGGCCTGTTCGCGAAAGGCGGCGATTTCCTCCTGGGTGGAAAAGCACTTGTAGGCGTGTCCGCTTTCGAGCAGGGCGCGCGCCACTTCGCCGTGGCGTCCGGCGCGGGCGAACTGGCTCACCGCCTCGCCGTCATGGTCGAGCCCGAGCCATGCGAGCCCCTCGAGGATCGCCTCGGTCGCTTCCGGGGTGGAGCGGGCGCGGTCGGTGTCCTCGATCCGGAGCAGGAAGCGGCCGGAGCGCGCGCGGGCGAAAAGCCAGTTGAACAGCGCCGTGCGCGCGCCGCCGATATGCAGGAAGCCGGTCGGCGAGGGAGCGAAGCGGGTGACGACGAGGCGGTCGGGAGAGGGGGCGGACATGGGATGCGTTAACCTTTTGGAAACCATGATGCGGCTAGAGTGCGGGTTCTAGACAATGGCAGGGGAGAGAACAAGGGTGGCTGCGCTGGTCTGGCTCACCCGGCGGCTCGAAGCCGCGCGCGGGCGCCTGTTCGTCTGGGCGCCGGTGCTGCTCGGCTGCGGGATCGGGATCTATTTCCGCCTGCCGGTGGAGCCTTCGCCCGCGGTCTTTGCGGCGCTGGCGGCCCTGGCCCTGGGCGCGGGGCTTGCGGCCCTGCGCGCGGGGG
>JALWJU010000541.1 GCA_026997055.1 Paracoccaceae bacterium
GGCGGAGGGGCCGAACACGCTCACCCCCGCCGCCCGCAGCCGGTCCGCCACGCCGGCGACCAGCGGCGCCTCCGGGCCGATGATGACGAAATCCACCGCGTTCTCCGCCGCGAATTCCGCCACCGCCCCGCCATCCTCGATATCGAGCGCGGCGCATTCGGCAATCGCCGCGATCCCGGCATTGCCCGGGGCCACGATCAGCCGGTCGCATTTCGGGTTCTGCTTCACCGCCCATGCCAGCGCATGTTCGCGCCCGCCGCCGCCGAGTATCAGGATATTCACTGCCGCCCCCGCTTGGCCTTTTCCTGTGGGCGTTCTAAGCTCGCCGGAGCAGCAAGGCAAGGAGCGCCAGACCCCATGAGCCTGATCGACGACGACGCGCCGGGGCGCAACACACCCGAATACACGGTGAGCGAGATTTCCGGCGCGGTGAAGCGCACCATCGAGGGCACCTTCGGCCGGGTCAGGGTGCGCGGCGAGGTCGGCCGGGTGATGCTGGCGCGCTCGGGCCACCTGTATTTCGACATCAAGGACGACCGCTCCGTGCTGGCGGCGGTGAGCTGGAAGGGCCAGGTCGCGCGCCTGTCGATCCGCCCCGAGGAAGGCATGGAGGTGATCGTCACCGGGCGCATGACCACCTTCGGCGCGCAGTCGAAATACCAGCTCAATGTCGATGACGTGCAGGTGGCGGGCGAGGGCGCGCTGATGGCGATGCTGGAGAAGCGCAAGAAGAAGCTCGCCGCCGAGGGCCTCTTTGCCCCCGAGCGCAAGCGCCCGCTTCCCTTCCTGCCGGAGGTGATCGGGGTCATCACCTCGCCCCAGGGCGCGGTGATCCGCGACATCCTGCACCGGCTGCGCGAACGCTTCCCGCGCCATGTGCTGATCTGGCCCGTCGCGGTGCAGGGCGATGCCTGCGCGCCCCAGGTGGCCGCGGCGATCGAGGGCTTCAACGCGCTGCCGGAAGGCGGGCCGATCCCGCGCCCGGACCTGCTGATCGTAGCGCGCGGCGGCGGCTCGGTCGAGGACCTCTGGGGCTTCAACGAGGAGGCGGTGGCGCGCGCGGCGGCGGCCTCGCAGATCCCGCTGATCTCGGCGGTGGGCCACGAGACCGACACCACGCTGATCGACTACGTTTCCGACAAGCGCGCCCCGACCCCCACCGCGGCGGCGGAAATCGCCGTGCCCGTGCGCCTCGAGCTTCTGGGATGGGTCGAGGAGCAGGGCACGCGCCTCAGCCGCGCCGCCACCGACACGATCGCCCGCCGCGCCCAGCGCCTCGCCGATCTCTCGCGCGCCCTGCCGCGTGCGCAAAGCCTGCTCGACAGCCCGCGCCAGCGCCTCGACCGCGCCGGCGAGCGCCTGCCCGCCGCCCTGCGCCAGCGCGCGGCCGCGGCGCGGATACAGCTTGCCCGTGCCGGCGCGGGGCTGCGCTTGCAGCTACTGGCAAACCGCCTGGCCGATGCCCGCGGCAAGCTTGCCGCCCAGGCCCGGAGGCTGCCCCCTGCCCTGGCCCGCACCGCATCGGAGAAGCGGCGCGAATACAAGCGCCTGCAGGTCCGGCTGAGCAGTGAGCGCCAGAGGATGCGGATCGCGGCCGCGCGCAGCGAACTTGCCCTTCTCGAAAGCCGCCTTGGCCGGGCCTTCGTACAGGTGACAACCGCCCGGCGCACCCGGCTCGATGCCTTGGAGCGCATGCGCCAGAGCCTTGGATATACCGAAACGCTGAAACGCGGCTATGCGGTGGTGCGCGGCGATGGCGCGGTTGTCACCAGCAAGGCCGGCGCGGCGCAGGCGCGCAGGCTGGAAATCGAATTCGCGGACGGGCGGCTGAAGCTGGGAGCGGCAGGACGCGCGCGCAAAGCGCCCGGCTCTCCCGAGCAGGGCAGTTTGTTCTGAGCCCCGCTTCCGCGCGACTTCACGCGAAAATCGCGCCAGCCGCCCTGCCGATGTGCCGACGCGATTCCCTGAAAGGGCTGCCTGGCGAAGCCCACCGAGAGCCTGTCCGGCTCTCCGGGCTCTGCCGGATTCACTGGAGTTCGGCAAGAGCCTGCTTCACCATCTCGTCAAGCCAGCCCCGCGCTGCATCCACCACGCCCATATAGGCCTCGAGCGGCCCGGCCATGGCCGGAATCCGGGCCCCGATCAGCGGGGCATACAGATATAGCGCCACGGCCAGCACGGCCAGCAGCAGCATGACCGCGAAGCCCCGGGCAAATCCGCTCTGCCTCGCCGGCTCGGCGAAATCATCGACGATTTCTTCAGCCCCGATCGAGGTCAGAGAAGAATTGATCTCCTCGATATCCGGCAGCAGGTCGCGCCGCGCTCCGGCATCGCCGGAGGCGGGGGCGGGGGCCTCCTCCTCGCGGTCGAGCCCGCGCAGACGGGCCATGCGCTCCCGGGAGTCAATGGGGCGCTGCCCGGGCGCGGAGGACTCGTGCAGACCCAGATCCTCCTGGGTTTCGATCTTTTCGCGCGCCCTGGCCCGGGCCTCGCGCTCGGCCTCCTCCCGCAGCAGTTCCCGCAGGCTCTCGTCCAGCACCCGGCGCGGGCGCTCGGGAGACATGTCTTCCGCGGGCGTCTCTCCGCTGGCCGGGTCCTGCTGTCCGGCACCGGCGGGCGGAACCGGCGCCTGCCCCGGCGCCTGTCCCGCCCCCTGTTCCGGCGCGGATTCCGGCCCGGATTCCGGCTCGGGCCGCGGCGCGGACACTTCCGCGGGAGCCTCCCCTCCCGGAGCCGCCTGCGGCACCGCGCCACTTTCCGGCGCCCCCTCACCCGGTCCCGCGGGAGCCTCGGCGCGCGCCTCCTCTGCCGGATCTGACTCGCTGGCGGCAGACAGCCCTTCCGGTGCCTCTGCCCCGGCCGGCTTCTGAAACCAGGTATGACCGCAATTGGAGCATTGCACATCCCGGCCGCCTTCCGGGATCACCCGGCTGTCCACCTCATACTGAGCGCCGCAATTCGGACATACAAGCCGCATCTTCCAACCCCGCCATCTGCGCAGGAGCCACCTGCCCCCGCCGTCCCTGCCGTCCCCGCCATCCGCTCCCGGCCCGAACAACACGAATAATATGTGGGGAAGGCCACGAAAAATCAAACCCTTGTAACTGGCGCATTGAAACAGTTTCGCCGCTCGGGGTAAAGTAGCGCCAGCGGCAAGGGAAAGACAGGCGGTGATCGAGCTTCAGGACGTAACCCATGGTTATGGCGCCAGTCCCCTGCTGGCGGGGGTTTCCCTGTCCCTGGCACCGGGTTCGTTTCACTTCCTCACCGGCCCGTCCGGGGCCGGCAAGACCACGCTGATCAAGCTGTGCTACGGAGAGTTGATCGCCGGACAGGGGAGGGTCAGCCTGTTCGGCCAGGATGCGGCGACGATGAGCCGCGACGACATCGCGCTGGCACGGCGCCGGATCGGGGTGGTGCATCAGGATTGCCAGTTTATCGACCACCTTACCGTAGCCGAAAACGTGGCCCTGCCGGTGGTGGTCTCCGGGCGCCCGACCCGGCAGATCGAAAAAGACCTCGACGACCTGCTGGGCTGGGTCGGGCTGAGCGCCCACCGCAGCGCCCTGCCCCCGGAGCTTTCGGGGGGCGAACGTCAGCGCGCCGCTCTCGCCCGCGCGGTCATCATGTCCCCCGAGGTGATCCTCGCCGATGAGCCCACCGGCAATATCGACTGGGAAATGTCCCTGCGCCTGCTCACCCTGCTGGTGGAACTCAACCGCATGGGCAAGACCGTGCTGATCGCCACCCATGACCTGAACCTGATCCGCCAGGCCAAGAAACAGGTCGCCGCCCGGGTCCTGCGCATCGCAAACCGTCAGCTGCTCGCCGCGGGGGCCGAGCTGTGAAACGCCGCGCTGGAATATCGCTGCGCCGGTTGATCGCCCTCATGGTCGGCGACGTGCAGGCCGACCGGGTAGTGCCGCCCACCGGCTTCACCGCCCGCCTCACGGTGCTGGCGGCGGCGGCAATGGCCTTTCTCGCGGTGTTCGCCCTGGCGCTGTCGCTGGCCACCGGGCGGCTGGCAGAACGCTGGAGCAGTGCCCTGACCGGCAGTGCCACCATCCGCATCACCGCACCCGAAGACCAGATGGAAGCCCAGGTCGCCGCCGTGCTCCGGCTGCTCGAAACCACGCCCGGCATTGGCACCGCGCGCCTGATCGGACGCAACGAGCAGGAAGCGCTGCTGACCCCCTGGTTCGGGCCGGACCTGCCGCTCGACACCCTGCCGCTGCCGGCCCTGATCGAGATTACCGAAGAAGGCCGCGGCTACGATCCGGAAGGGCTCAGGGCCCGGCTTGCCGGCGAAGCTCCCGGCGCGGTGCTCGACGACCATTCCCGCTGGCGCGCCCCCCTGGTCCGGGCCGCCAGCCGCCTGCGCGCGCTGGGGCTGTTCTCCATGCTGCTCATCACCGCCACTACCGCGCTGATCATCACGCTCGCCACCAGCGCGGCACTGGCGGCCAACGCACAGGTAATCCGGGTGCTGCGCCTGGTCGGAGCGCAGGACGCCTATATCGCCGGCGCCTTCATGCGCCGCTATACCGCACGCGCCTTCACCGGCGCTCTGGCGGGCACCATCCTGGGGGCACTCGCAATCCGGCTGCTGCCTGCCGGGGCTCGCGAAGGCAGCGACGGATTCCTCACCGGGCTGGGATTTGCCGGCACCGACTGGCTGCTCCTGCCGCTGATCCCGCTGCTTGCAGCCCTCGTGGCCTTCCTCGCCACCCGCGCCACTTCGCTGGCCACGCTGAAAGAGAGAAGCTGAAAGAGAGCCGAGAAGAGACGAACCGATGAAAAACGCCCTGCAATGGCCACGCTCGCTCCTGTTCATCGCGCAGATGTACCTGATGATGCCGATCATGGGCTTCGGCCTGCTGCCGCTTGCCCTGATCAACCGCAATAACGCCTACTGGATCATCCGCCTCTATTGCAACTGGGTGCGCTGGACGGCCTCCTGGATGGTCGGCCTGCGCTCGGAGATCCGCGGAGAAGTGCCGCAGGAAGCCTGCATCATCGCCGCCAAGCATCAGTCCTTCTTCGACATCCTGCTTCTCGCCGCGGTCGTGCCGCGCATCCGCTTCGTGATGAAAAGCGAGCTGCGCTGGGCGCCGATTCTCAACATGTACGCCTACTGGACCCGCACCATCCCGGTCAACCGCGGCAAACGCGGCGCGGCGATCAAGCAGATGGTCGCGGCAGTCAGACAGGGCGCCGACACGCCCAGCCAGCTGATCATCTTCCCCCAGGGCACCCGTGCGCCGGTCGGGATGAAGAAGCCCTACAAGATCGGCACCGGCGTCCTTTACAAGGAAACCGGCCAGAAGGTCATCCCCGCCGCTACCAATGTCGGCGTCTTCTGGCCACGCCACGGCATCCTGCGCAAACCCGGCCTCGCCGTGCTCGAATTCCTCGACCCGATCGAGCCCGGCCTGCCGATGGAGGAATTCATGGCCCGCATGGAAGAGACGATAGAGAGCGCCTCCGACAGGCTGGCCACCGAGGCCGGCGTGAACCTGGA
The DNA here is from genome assembly GCA_026997055.1 of Paracoccaceae bacterium. Taxonomy (GTDB): domain Bacteria; phylum Pseudomonadota; class Alphaproteobacteria; order Rhodobacterales; family Rhodobacteraceae; genus JAAEUB01. The sequence goes on from JALWJU010000541.1 coordinate 5,522, forward strand.
GGAAATCCGCAAACCTTCCTGAAACCGCCGCAATTCCCGCAACAGCCCAAAGGCCGGCAGCTCCCCCGCGGCGATACCGGCGCCACGGAAGCCCGTGGTGAGAAGACCCTTTCATCTTTCCGGAAATACTCCCGCCGGAGGCACGATTTTTCTGCAAAAAACCGCCCCGCCCGGCAGGACCGTCCGGCCTGGGCGGGCCCGGTGTCAGACCCTGCCGGCAGTGCGGTCGTCGTCCTCGACCTTGCCGGCGAAAAGCGCCACCTTCTTGCGAAAGCGCTTCAGAATATTGGACTGCGCCAGTTTCATCGGCTTCAGCAACAGGCGCGCGGGCAGGCTGGTGGCCCGGATATCGGCGCGAACACTCATCCGGGTTCTGCCCCGGCTCAGCGCCACGAGCTCCACGATGAAATCCACCTTCACGCCGCCGGAGCAGCCCTTGGCCACCATCCTGTCAGGGTGGAGCAATTCGACAATCTCCACCTCCGCCTTGCGCCACCGGCCGCGAAAGACGAAATCCACCTCCCATTTCAAGCCCTCTCCAGCGTCCTTCAGATCGTCGATACGGCGCAGTTCGGCGCCCCGGCGCAGGACAGCTCGCTCAAACGCGTCGAAATCGCTCACCGCCCTGAAAACCGCCTCCTGGGAAGCCTCTATGTCTTCATATGCCGTCAGTTCCATCTCGCCATGTTCCCTGCTGCCGAATGTCGCGCTTTCCGATGCCGGAGTCTGGGCCTAATCGTGCCTGCCTGCAAGCCGGTTTTCCTGCAGGAGACGAAGGAGCATGCCGGGGGCGCCGGGCGGGCGGCACTCTCCCGGATGCATCGCCGCTTCCTGCCTTCCTCCCGCCCACTTCCTGTCTTCCCGAGACCGCAGCCTCCTTGCGCCCCCTGGCCTGCCTGCCTCCTTCCCGCCATACCGGGACATCCTGCGCTTCCCGTATCGCGAGCCGGGCCAGCGTCGTGCGGCCGGCCGCCTGTTGCATTTTTGCCGCCCGGCCTGTTACAGGATTTTCATGTGTTGAAACTTGAAATAAAACATTTCAAAATTATACTCCTGGTTGTTTGGCAATGGAAGGATTCTTGCCATATCGAAACATCGCCTCAAGCAGTCGCAGAATTGAGGGGCATATAGGGCAACGCCGGGAAACCGGCCAGGGGTATCGGGAAAGCCTTGGGGAAAATCGGAACACTGGCTGACGTACCCGTCAGCACATGCCTGCACTTGCGGATCATGGCGACGACCGATCTGCACATGCAGGTCCTGCCGGCAGATACCGGCGCACGGGCCGCCCGGGGAGAGGGCCGGCTTCTGTACGGATTCGCCCATACAGCCACCCTGATTCGCCGTGCCCGCGCCGAGGCCGCCAACAGCCTGCTTCTGGACAGCGGCGATTTCCTCTGCGGCAGCGGCTGCATGTTCCTGCCCCGGATGGCGCGGATATCCGGGCGGCATGCGCACCCGATGATCGAAGTCATGAATCACCTGGGATATGACGCGGCGACACCGGGCAATCACGACTTCGACCGCGGCCTGGCATTTCTCGAGCAGGCCATGGCGGCAGCCGCCTTTCCCTTCGCCTGCGCCAATCTCCACATCCGGACACCCGAGGGCGCTCGCTCTCTCTTTGCCGAATATGTCATCCTCAGGCGCCGCATGACCGACCGGAGCGGCCGCAGGCACGAATTGCGCATCGGCGTGACCGGCTTCCTGCCGCCCAATTCCATCGACCAGACGGCAAGCGGCAACTGCCACATCGCTACAAGCGACATCGTCGAGGCGGCCCGGGCCGTGGTCCCCAGGATCCGGCGGGCCGGGGCCGACCTCGTGATCGCGCTTGCCCATAGCGGGCTCGGCCGCGCCGAACATGTGCCGGGCATGGAAAACGCCGCCATCCCGCTGGCCGCGGTGGAGGGGATCGACGCGGTGATCTCCGGCCACCGCCACAGGCTCTTTCCCGGCCCCGGCTGGCCCGAAGCCCCCGAGGTGGATCCCCGCAGCGGCACCGTGCACGGCAAGCCGGTGGTCAGCCCCGGCTTCTGGGGTTCGCATCTGGGGGTGATCGACCTGGAACTGGAGCATGCCCGCGGCGGAGCCGGCTGGACGATCCGCAGCCACAAGGTCACCACACGCCCGGTCTCGGCCCGGGACAGGCGCGGCGAGGCCAGAATCCTGGTCGAACCCGACCCCCGGGTGAGCGAGCTCGTTCGCCCGATCCACCGCCGGATCACCGCCCGGCTGGCCAAGCCGCTGGGCCACAGCCGGCACCCGCTTCACTCCTTCTTTGCCTTGGCCTCCCCCTGCCGTGCGGTCCAGCTGATCCAGCGGGCGCAGATATGGCACATCCGCCGCCTGCTGGGAGATGCCGGCACAGGCTCGGACGAGCGCCGGGATGACCCCGCCGCCCCCGGCACCGGGGCACGGCTGCCGCTGCTCTCGAGCGCCTGTTCCTTCAAGACCGGCGGCTATGGCGGGCCGGAAAACTTCACCGATACCCCGGCCGGCCCCCTGAGCATGGCGGTCATCGACGACCTCTATCCCTTCCCGAATCGCCTGGCGGCGCTGAAGGTCAGCGGTGCGGATATCCGCAACTGGCTGGAACGGGCGGCCAGCATCTACAACCGGGCCCTGCCGGGCATGGTGGTGGATCTCAAGGCGCCGGAAGTCCCCGCCTACCTCTACGAAACCGTGCTGGGGCTCGACTATGCCATCGACCTGTCGCGCCCGGCCCTGTTCGATCAGTACGGCCGCCGGACCGGCAATGGCCCCGGGCGCATCCGCCACCTCTCCCATGCCGGCAGCCCGGTGCAACCGGACAGTCAGTACCTGCTGATCACCAATTCCTACCGCGCCACCGGCGGAGGCGGCTACCCCCTCGCCGAAAATACCGAGCCTCTGGACCTGCCCCCGACCGACATGCAGCAGGTGCTGGTCGAGTATTTCCGCGCCCACCCGCATCTGGAAACGCCGCTCGAGCCACACTGGCGCTTTGCCCCCCTGCCCGGCGCCGTCATGCGGTTTCGCTCCGCGCCGCGTGCCCGGGCATATCTGCCAATACTCGAGCACGGCGAAATCCGCCCGGCCGGACAGGATGAGAGCGGCTATCAGCTGTTTGACCTTCACCTGTAGGCGGGCCCGGCCGCAAACCGCCGCGCGCCCTTGCCAAGCCCCGAGCCCTTGCCTATATGAGGCGCGAGAGGTTGGCGCGGGCGAGCGCCTCGCCAACCCGGTCAGGTCCGGAAGGAAGCAGCCGTAACGAGCCCCGCTCGGGTCGCTGTCCAGCCTCTCACCCACGTTCAGTCCCGCAGGGATCGGGCGGTGGCAGATGCACCCAAGGACCGGGGGCCGGGAGCCGAGGGATCGGGAGCCAAGGGACCGGGGCCGAGGGACCGGGGCCGAGGGACCGGGAGCCGGAGGGCCGGGAGCCAAGGGACCGGGAGCCGGAAGAGCCAGAGCCCGGAGGGCCGGAGGGCCGCCGCGAGCAGATGGCGCCAATCACCGCAAGCCGGGGCGCCCCATGTTCGGAGAGCCGGGGCCAGGCAGACAGGCCGGGCGACTTCCGAAGCGTCTGGTCGGGAAACCAGGCAGGAGGAGCAGATTGTCAATCCCTGCACGGCAGAGTATCGCGTGACCTTCACCCTTGCCGATATGGGCTTTGACGCCTTTTTTGCCGCCCAGGTCCCGGCCGACAGCCAGGCCAGCCCCTGGCGCATCAGCGAAGTTCACCGCGACCGCCTCACCGCCCTCTCTCCCCGGGGATCACAGAGCCTGACCGCCCCCCCCGACACGGAAACCGGCGCCTTCGCCGTGGGCGACTGGGTGCTGGCCGGCCCGAACCGACAGGTGCAAAGGCTGCTCGAACGCAAGAGCCTGCTGCACCGGCGCGCCGCCGGGACCGATGCCCGCCAGCAACTGATCGCCGCCAATTGCGACATGCTCTTCATCACCACTTCCTGCAATGACGACTTCAGCCCGGCCCGCCTCGAACGCTTCCTGGTCCTCGCCTACGAAAGCAACTGCCGCCCCGTCATCCTGCTGACCAAGGCCGACCTGACCGCAGACCCCGCTCACTGGCTGGCCCGCGCCCGGGCCCTCGACCCGCGCGCTGCCTGTCTCGCCGTCGATGCCAGGTCCCCCCGGGACCTCGCCCGTATCGCCCGCCTCTGCCCCAGAGGGCAAACCGCCGCCCTGGTCGGCTCCTCCGGCGTGGGCAAGACCACTCTGACCAACGGCCTCTGCGCCCGTCGGGACCCCACCGGCCCGGTTCGCGAACGCGACGGGCGCGGACGCCACGTCACCACCAGCCGGGCGCTCCGGCCCATGACCAACGGCGGCTGGATCATCGACACCCCGGGCATCCGCGCTCTCCGGCTGGAACAGGCAGGAAGCGGCCTTGCCCTGCTGTTTGCGGATATCGAACGGCTTGCGCAGGGCTGCCGCTTCTCCGACTGCACCCACGGGCAGGAGCCAGGCTGCGCCCTGCGCGCGGCCATCGCGAGCGGAGAACTCGACCCCGAACGCCTGGAGCGCTGGCGCAAACTGCGCGAGGAAGAGGCACGGAACTCTGCCGCCCTGTCTTCCCCGCGCCACCGTGGCAGAGAGAAGAAACCCGCCCCGCGCAAGCCCCGCAACCGGCCGGCAAGCCCTCCCCCGCCAGCGACTCCGACCACAT
>JALWJU010000542.1 GCA_026997055.1 Paracoccaceae bacterium
GGAATGCGCAGGCTCGGCAGGTCCGGCGTGTCTGCTTCCGCGCGTGGGGAATCTTGCACGATGATTCATACCTCCGTATGAGGACATTAGTAGCAAACCTGCGGGGAGAATACAATTTCGCCGATCCGCATACGTGATACCGGTCCCGGGATAACCTATTGCGCATAGGCGGAAGGCGAGGGAGCATGGCACAATGCAACGCCCGCATGGGTATTTGGGCGGTAGGGGGCAGGCGTGACGATATGAATTGAAGGAACGGGACGGTTGACCGATACAATGGCGTGAAGGATCCGTCTCCGCCAGGGTGGTACCGGCACACGAATAAAAACGGCCTCCGGAGCGTCCATGCATCATGGAGCGTTTTGCCGGAAGCCCCGACTGCTCGTCAGGAAGGAGTTCGATATGCGCACGAAGATGGCCATCGTATTGGTGCTCGGTCTGTGGAGCGGATCGGTGCTGGGCGAGGATCTGATCCTGTCCGCTCCGCCGCGGGAGTCGGCCGACGCCGGCCGCAAGCTCTATGAACCGCTGGCCGGCCTGCTGACACGGACTCTGGGCCGGACCGTGCGGTATCAGCATCCCCACAACTGGCTCAAGTATCAGAAGGACATGCGCGAGGGCCGGCTGGACATCGTTTTCGACGGGCCCCACTTCGCGGCCTGGCGCATGGCGCACCTGGATCATCATGCCCTGGTCAAGCTGCCGGGCAAGTTGCAGTTCCATCTGCTCACGCGCAAGGACAACGAGGCGATCAAATCACCGGACGATCTGGTCGGCAGGACCATCTGCGGCATCTCCCCGCCCAATCTGTCCACCCTCAGTATCATGGCCTACTACAACAATCCGGTCCGCCAGCCCGTCATCAAGGGGATCCGCGGCGGCATGGGCAAGGTGCTCGAGGCGGGGCTAACCAACGAACAATGCGACGCCTTCGTGCTGCGCACGACCTTCTACAAGAAGAAGGTCAAGCCGGAGCAGAAACTGCTGATGCGCATCGTCTATACCTCGCCGGCCATGCCCAACCAGGTCATCACCGTGGGCAAGCGGATCAGCGCGGAAGAACGCGAAAAACTGCGCGACCTGCTCAGCGTGCGCAGCGAAGGCAAGGCCGCCACCGCAATCATACTCAAGCGCTTCGCGCCCAAGGCAAAACGTTTCCTCCCCGCCAGCGATGAGGAGTACAAGGGCTACAACCGCCTGCTCGAGGGAGTGATCTTCGGCTGGTGAGATGGTGATGCGTTGCTGTGCGAACGCACCCCTCAGGGGATGACAGTCCAGGTTATGTCTGTCTGAATGGCCGACATACATGCCGCAGGGATTTTTCAGGGACAGTGGATGTGGCTCGGAACATCAAGCAACGAGTAATGCGGAATAACCCCGCCTATTCTTGCCCCTCGGCTTTGGCATCCTGCGTCGCTCTACCTCCTGCACCCATGCGGTCGTCGTTCCTCGTTCCTCGCCACTGATTATTTATGACAGCGCGAATTCAGTAGGTTATAGTTATTCAGGAAGCCCTATTTAGCTCCCGGCACTTCATTTTGGTTTTCGCTCGCTTGGTCTTTGCGCGACTTGTTTTTTTTCCTCTCATCCTCGCCGTCCTGGCGGTTTTCTTTCGGCTACGTCATATCGTTCGCGTATAGAAAAATGTCTCCATTCCCGCCTTGACCCGATAGACTTTTGCCGGCCGGGTCTTGTCCTGACGCTTTTCCCCGGTCTCTTCCAGCAATCCCGACGCTTCGATCCGGCGCCGAAAGGCCTTCTTGTCCACCTTGCGACCCATGATGATCTCGTAGGCCCGCTGCAACTCACCGAGGGTAAAGGTTTCCGGCATGATGTGGATCGGCAGTGTGCTGTAGCCGACCTTGCTGCGCAATCGCGCCACGGCCCTGGTCAGCAGGTTCGCGTGGTCGAAGGCCAGATCCCACTTCTCCACCGCCTCGACTGGCGCCCATTTCGCTTCCGCGACGCGGGTGGTCTGGACCTTGACCCGGCTTACCGGCACCAGGGCGAAATACACCACGGTCAGGGCCCAGCCGCGCGGATCACGATGTGCATTGCCAATGGTCTCCATCTGCTCAAGATATGGCGACGACACCCCGGTCTTGGCCGCCAGGATCCGCCGGGCGGTGCTCTCGAGCTCGGCATCCCGGTGGACGTCGATGAAGCCGCCCGGCAGCGCCCAGCGATCCTTGAAGGGGAAATCGGCCCGTTTGACGACCAGCACCTGCAGGGTGTCCTCCAACAGGGTGAAAATGCACAGATCGACCGTTGTCAGCGGCACGTCGAACTGATGGATATCGTAGGCGGCCAGGTAATCCTGTTCCGAGGTAGGGTCGGGCATGGTCATTCTCCGGCT
>JALWJU010000543.1 GCA_026997055.1 Paracoccaceae bacterium
GCCTTTGGCACCAGCGGCCAGAGGTCCACCCGGCCGGGCTTGTCGAAAAAGGCGATATGGCGAAAGCCCGCATCCTCGAGCCCCTCGCGCCCGTCCAGCGCCGCATCCACCAGCGACAGCACCGCCGGCGAGGAGCGGAAGGAATATTCCAGCCGCAGGTCCTGAAACGGCTGCTTCGCCTGGGTGAGGCCGGTGCGGAAATGCGCCTTCATCCGGGCGAATTCGCCCGGGTCGGCGCCCTGAAAGGAGTAGATCGACTGCTTGGGGTCGCCGACCACGAAGACCGTGCGCGCCACGTCGCGCGCCCCCTCGCCGGAGGTGAATTCCTGCGCCAGCAGGCTGATCACCCGCCACTGGGCAGGCGAGGTGTCCTGCGCCTCGTCCACCAGGATGTGGTCGATGCCGCCATCGAGCCGGTAGAGCACCCAGGCGGCGCGGGCCGGGTCGGCGAGCAGCGCGCCGGCCTTGTCGATCAGGTCGTCGAAGTCGAGCCAGCCGCGCGCCTGCTTGCGGGCCTCGTATTCGGCGAGGAAGGGGCGGGCGAAGCGGTGAAGGGCGAGGGTCCGACGGGCGACGAGCAGCGCCTTTTCGAGGTCGGCGGCAAGGGCCAGGCGCTGCATGAAGCCGGCGAGCCATTCGACCAGATGCGCCGCCGGGCCTTCGGCGGTGCCCTTGGTGAGCGGTTTTTTCAGCGGTTGCTTGTCCGTTTGGGTCAGAAAGGCGCCTTGCAGCAGGCGAAGTTTGTCGGCCGGGGTCAGGTCCGGCGAGAAGCCCGCGAGCCTGGCCGCGATTTTCCGCTCGTTCGCGGAGCCTGCGGCAAGGATCGGGAAAAGCTCCTGCACCCGCGCCACATCCCCCGGCGCCAGCGCCCCGGCGGCGATGTCGGCCTCGTCCATGCCCGGCGCGAGCCCGAGGCGGCGCCAGATCGCGGCCGCGTCCGGCGGGCCGGCAAAGGCGGCGCGGTGCTTGCCGATCTCCTCCAGCAGCTTGCCGAAATCCTGCCCGGTGAAATGGGCCGCCAGCCCATCGAGCGCGGCGCGCTCCGGCCCCATCGCCATGGCCTCGACCACCTCTTCGCGCAGGATCAGCGCCGCGCGCTCGTCCATTTCGCGAAATTGCGGCGATACGCCCGCCTCCAGCGGAAAGCGGCGCAACAGCGCGGCGCAGAAGCTGTGGATGGTCTGGATTTTCAGCCCGCCCGGGGTCTCGATCGCACGGGCAAAGAGGCTGCGGGTGGGGCCCAGATCCGCACCCGGCCGCTCGCCCAGGGCGGCGAGCTTTTCGCGCAGGGCCGCTTCGTCCATCATCGCCCATGCGCCCAGCAGGCGAAACAGGCGGTTCTGCATCTCGCTGGCGGCGGCCTTGGTATAGGTGAGGCAGAGGATGTTCTGCGGAGCGACGCCTGCCAGCAGCAGCCGCGCCACCCGGTCGGTCAGCACCTTGGTCTTGCCCGAGCCGGCATTGGCCGAAAGCCAGGTCGAGGCGAGCGGTTCGGAGGCGGCATTCTGCCGCTCGGTTGCCGGGTCAGGAGCCATGGCCGACCTCCTCGGGCTCGGGGGGCTGGGTCACGTCCCACTCGCCGAAGCGGGCCAGGTGGCGGTAATCGCTGGCAAAGCCCGTCTCCGGCGGCAGGCGGATGGCGGTATAGCCCTGCGCCGGCTCCTGCCAGGCGGCAATGAGCGCCGCAAGCTCGCGCCCGATCCGCTCGAGCGCCTCCGGCTCCGGCGCTTCGGGCCTGAACGGATCCGGCGTGCCCAGCGGGATATGGGCGATGCGCGCGACCGGGGCGGCGGCGATGCCGTCAAAGCCGCCGGCGCGCGCGATCAGCGCTTCCAGCTCCAGCTGTTTGTCGTAAAGGGTGCGGTCCTTCTTTGCCGGTGGTTTGCCGGACTTGTAATCATAGACCGCCAGCCCGCCCTCGGCGAGCCGGTCGATCCGGTCGGCCTTGGCCGTGAGGGCAAAGCCCTGCTCCGCCAGATACAGGCGCCCCTCGACCTCGTTGGCGAGGTTCTCGCCCGCCGCGCGCCGCGCCGCCTCGTCGCGCAGGAATTGCGTCGCCACCCGGGCCAGGCGGGCAAGCCACAGGCGGCGCGCGGCGGGCCAGGGGACTTCGCGCGCCAAGGTCTCTTCGGCGATGGACAGCAGGTGCTCGGCGGCCTCCGGCGCGGCGGGGTCCGTGCCGGCCTCGATGAAGCGTTCGGCGACCCGGTGCAGCACGGTGCCGCGCAGGAGCGCGTCCGGGCTCTGCTGCAGGGGATCGAGCGGGCGCAGCTTCAGGATGTATTGCGCATAGATCGCGTATGGGTCGCGCACCAGCAGGCCGATCCGGGTGACAGAGAGCTGCCGGGGCC
>JALWJU010000544.1 GCA_026997055.1 Paracoccaceae bacterium
CATCGGCGCAGATCGTGCAGCGCGCGCAATAGGCCGCAAGCCCCAGCCGGCGCGGCGCGTCGGTGGCCAGCGGCAGGTCGGTGAATATCTTGGAAAACCGAACCCTTGGCCCGAATTCCGGGGTCAGCACCATCTGGTTGCGCCCATATTCCCCGAGCCCCGCCTTGATCGCATAGGGGATCACCAGCGCGGTGTCGTTCATGCTCGCCACCGCCTGAAAGCCGAGATTGCGGATATAGGTCGCAAGCTGGATCGCCACCGCCGCCTCGTGGCTGTATTCGCGCCCGGTCGAGGCGCCGGCAAGCGCGCTGGGATAGGTGGCCACCAGGTCGAAATCCATGGCATGGCCCAGCACGATCACGCGGCCGAGCCCCTCGGGCAGCGGCTCCCTGACCGGCGACATGGTACGGGTATCGGGGCGATGGGTGTAGTGCCAGCGCTCGTCGATCTCGGTAATGCCGACGATATCGGCCCCGAAAAACCGCGCGAGCCGCTTGATTTCAACGGATTCTTCCTCGGGGCTCATCAGCGCGACCCGACTGGGCGCCACCGGCGTATCCGCCTCGATCGCTCCCTGAAACCCCTCGCGCCGCCCCTCCCCCGCGCTCCGCTGCGAAATGATGTCGCTCACCGCCCAGGCGGCATTTCTCAGCGCGAAGTCGCGCTGGGCGAAACCCTCTCCCCGGCGCGGGCGTGCCTGCGCCCGGTAGCTGGCAAAGAAGCCGTCGGTATCCTTCGAACGCACGCTCTCATCCCAGAAGGCGCGGGTGAACATGTCGTTCATCTGGTTGAAGGGCCGGAAGTCGCGGCGGATATCGAAGCCCGCCGCCCGGTCGCTCTCGCCAAAGCGCTTCTGCCAGTCCCGCCAGGTTTCATCATCCACCTCGGGGGCGTCATGGAGGCCGGGGGCGGGGCTGTTCTGCGGCCAGTTCACGGGCTCACGCTCACGCTTCCAGTTCCGTATCCCAATAGAGAAAATCCTCCCAGCTTTCATGCAGATAGCCGGGCGGGAACCTGCGCCCGATATTGCGCAGCTCTTCGGCTCCGGGGCGGCGCGGCGCACGGCGCAGACCGAGGCCCGAACGATGCAGCGGACGCGCGCCCTTCCTCGCATTGCAGGCGGCGCAGGCCGCCACCACGTTTTCCCATGTGGTACGCCCGCCCGCCGCGCGCGGCACCACATGGTCAAAGGTAAGCTCCCCGCGCGAGCCGCAATACTGGCAGCTGAATTCGTCGCGCAGGAACAGGTTGAAGCGGGTAAAGGCCACCCGCCGCGGCGGCCTCACATAGCGCTTGAGCACCACCACCGAGGGCAGGCGCATGGACCGCGACGGGCTGCGCACCTCGGCGTCATATTCGGCCAGTATCACGACCCGGCCCAGGAATACCGCCTTCACCGCCTCCTGCCAGGGCCATAGCGAGAGCGGCAGATAGGAAAGCGGGCGGTAATCGGCATTGAGCACCAGCGCCGGATGCCGCGCCCCGCCAGGCTCGCGCGGGAATTCGCCCCTGAAATCGCCATCCATGGTCAACCTCTCCGGGAGCACTATATATGGTGCGAGACAGCAGGCAAGCCCCAACATCTAAGCGAGCCGCAAATGAAAGCGCAATCCCCTCGGGCTCACACGCCCCGGACCCGCCCTGCCGGGCCCGCCCGGACAATGCCGGAAGAAAGACACGTCCGCCATCCGGCCGGCCGCCGGCGCGGCAAACGCGCATGGCGGGGGCAGCCATTTTTCGCAACTTCGCAGAAAATTGCCCCCGCCCGCAACGCCGCTTCAGAACATGTCCGCGAAAATGCGCAGATCTTCGGTGCGGATCCGGGTCAGGCGGGCCTTGCAGCCGAATTCCAGCATCGCCTGGGCCGAACCGCCGCGCATCAGCAGGCTTTCGGCCAGGCAGGCCTGGTCGCGAAAGGCGATCCAGCTGCGCTGGGCCGCGCGCAGGCTCTGCGACATCGTCGCCTCGCCGGCAGGCGTGTATTCGTCCATGTCGCGCGCCGCCGCCATGGCCTGCTTCCACACCGCATTCAGTTCCTCATCCGCCGCCTGCCAGTCTTCATAGGCGCAGCGGTTCATCGTGTGCTGATCCATCGGGTCGCTGCAATCCTGCGCCCCGGCCACCCCCGCCCCGGCCATGGCCGCAAGCAGGGTCGCTCCAGCCACCACAATCCCGTACCCGTATATGGACATCCGAACCTCCTCCATCGCATCAATGCCGACTGTCTCAAATCGCCTTTCCCAACCCATAGACATACCGGCCCCGGCGGACAAGCATCCCTCCCCCGCGGAAAATGGCGCAGAGCGGGGACGGGGCGGGGGCGGGCAGCCTGCGCATCCGTCACCCC